>CALXOP010000027.1 GCA_944390035.1 uncultured Alphaproteobacteria bacterium
TTGCCATTGCCAACCGTAAAGGCGGAGTTGGTAAAACGACCACGACGGTAAATGTTGCAACAGCTATGGCTGCCGCCGGAAAGAAAGTACTGGTAGTTGATTTGGATCCGCAAGGAAACGCCACCACCTCAATGGGAATTAATAAGAGTGGGCGTATGGCGTCATCTTACGAAGTTTTGCTGGGTGAAAACAGAATTTCTGAGGCTGTAGTCTGGACCGAGATTCCTAATTTTTCACTTGTTCCGTCTTCACCGGACTTGGCTGGTGCCGAGGTTGAATTGGTAGAAATTGAACATCGCGAATTTGCATTGAAAAAAGCGCTGCAAAGAGATGCTGTTAACTATGACTATATATTAATAGATTGCCCGCCTTCATTGAGCTTAGTCACAATCAATGCGCTTGTTGCCGCTGATGCTGTTATCGTACCGTTGCAATGCGAGTTTTTAGCCCTCGAAGGTATTACCGATTTAATTCGCAACATCAACCAAATCAAAAAGAAATTTAACCCGAAACTTGAATTGCAAGGCGTGGTTCTCACCATGTATGACAAACGCAACAATTTGACTCAAATGGTAGAAGACGATGTCAGAAGTTTTTTTGGTAAAAAAGTCTATCAAACCGTTATTCCGCGGAATGTCAGAATCTCCGAAGCCCCATCGCACGGCAAGCCGGTTTTGATTTATGATTTCAAATGTCCCGGCTCCCAAGCCTATATTAGTTTAACCGGTGAAGTACTTAAAAGAGAGAAGGAATTAATGGCATGCTAGAAGAAGAAAAAGAAATAGGTAGAATGCTCAATAATATTGAAACCTCCGACAATCATTCACACAAGCGTAAGAGTTTGGGTCGCGGCCTTGGAGCCTTGTTAGGAGATGATGACTTAGACGTAACCGAAACTGAAAATTTATCATCTTTGGCTCCGAGTTCATCAGGTTCAAATTTAGTTGATATAGATTTACTCCAACCCGGAAAATTTCAACCTCGTACGGAGTTTGATGAAGAGGCACTGCAATCTCTTGCCGATTCCATCAAAGAAAAAGGGGTTTTGCAACCATTATTGGTTCGTCGTTCGGGAATAGGGTATGAAATTATTGCCGGTGAACGCCGTTGGCGTGCATCAAAATTGGCAGGACTTGACAAAGTTCCGGTCATAGAAAAAGACTTATCCGATAAAGAAGTCTTGGAAGTGGCCTTAGTTGAAAACTTGTTAAGAGAAAATCTGTCGGCAATAGAAGAGGCGGAAGGATTGCAAAGATTAATCGATGAGTTTGCGCACACACAAGAGGCTTTATCGCAAATCATCGGCAAATCCAGAAGCCACATTGCAAATACGCTGCGTTTGCTTAATCTTCCGGAAAAAGTGCAACAACTGGTAAAAGAAGGCAAATTGAGCGCAGGTCATGCCAGAGCTTTGGTTGGATTAGACAACGCCGAAGCCTTGGCCAACCAAATTATAGCAAAGGACTTGAGTGTTCGTCAGGTTGAGGAATTGGTAGCCAAACAAAAAGAAGGCAAAAAAGAGCCTCAAGCCAAAACACCCAAGGACAGTGACTTGGTGGACATAGAAAAAGACTTAAACAAAAATCTTGGTTTAAGAATCAAAATATCACCAAGCAAACAAGGCGGCGGCAAGGTAGTTTTGCAATATGCCTCTCCGGCCGAATTGGATATGATTATAGATATTTTGGATCAAAAGAAGTCTGGTGAGCGTCACAGTCTGGGCTTTCAGCCGACAGAACCTGCCGCACCGACACAAGATTCCAACGAAAAATTTTCAATTAAAGTTATAGATTAATCTAACTTATTGAAAATAAATAAAAAAGCGGGAGTTTTTCTCTCGCTTTTTTGTATGTCTCAAAAAATGAGCCAAGAAGGCCTAATTTAAATTTTTTTAATCAAGCATACATAAAACCTACAAAAACCTCTGTAGAGTCAAAAAACAAGGCCTAAAACCAAAATCAATGAAAAAAGCAAAAACTAACGATATCTTTACGAAAGGATAGTAAAAATATAATAGATTTTTATGAAGAGATATGTTCTAATAAAGCAAAATTAATTTGAGGGAAGACAAAGATGCTGTTTCTGAAAAAGTTTTTATGGGGCATGGGTGCGCTGATATTAATACTTATCGGTGGCAGCGGCACTCAAAGCAGTAATCTGGTATTACAAGGCGGCGGTTTTATCGGTTTAATCATCGGTTTGATTGCGCTGTATATCTTTACCAAAATGGCCTGGCGCGCCATGGGGTGTATTCCTTCATTTATTGTTGTCGTCGGCATCATTGTTTTTATTTTATATGCAATAGGAGCATTTAAGGATGGTGTTAACGGCGTTGGTCAAAATTTGCAAAGCTTTTTAGGGCGCTCTCAACAATTTGCCATGTCCGGTCAGGGACAAGTACCTCAGTCGAATGCTCAAGTTCAATTACTGGAAGGAGAGCTTCCGCCTTTGGGAGAAAATTTCAATTCGCAACCGGTTAATAATCAACCCGCTCCGGCACAAGAGGTTCAAGTCAGCACTTTCCAACAATTTATGAATGCCATAGGGGGCGGTTCGCAATCAGCCCAACAAAATAAAGGGTTTGATATGAATTCTTTACCGACCTTCAGAAGTTCGGCCAAAGTTATGAACGGTGATACCTTGCAAATCCAAGGTCGCTATTTCAAATTATATGGTATTGACGCACCCGAAATCAGCCAAACCTGTGCCGATAAGAGCGGTCGTTCATACAATTGCGGCCGTCAGGCAGCTTTGTGGCTCAAGGGCTGGATAGGGGACAATCCAATTGTTTGCCACATCATGCAGCAAGACGAAAAAGGCAATATGGTCGGAACTTGTTCTTTAGGGCAATATGACTTAGGCGCCGCATTGGTTAATGCCGGTTGGGCGGTTGCTTATACCAAATACACGGACATTTATTTGCCCTACCAGCAACAAGCGCAAAAAAACGGCCATGGCCTCTGGCAAGGAAAATTCTATATGCCTGAAGACTGGCGTGCACTTCAGGCGCAAAAGCCCAAAATCAAGGTTGTCAAACCCAAAAAACGTCGTGATAACATATTTGGAATGTAACCGATGACAGACTTTATCTGCCCGAATATTGAAGCAACCGAAAAATTAGCCCAAAAGTTTGCCGCTCTTGCCAAACCCGGAGATGTGTTTGCTCTTTTTGGAACTTTAGGCATGGGCAAATCGGTTTTTGCCCGTGCATTTATCCAAAATTTAACCGCAGCCGAAGAAGTCCCTAGCCCGACTTTTACTTTGTTGCAAACTTACGATGCGCCGGACTTTGAGATATATCACTATGACTTATACCGCCTCAAATCAGCCGAAGAGATATTTGAACTGAATATGGAGGAAGCCATGGCTTGCGGGGTCTGTTTGATTGAGTGGCCCGAAAAAATGGGAGGCTACTTGCCGCGTAAATCTATCAAAATAAACATCACCCCTTATGGCACCGGGCGCAAAATTTCACTTGAAAGCAAGGATGAGCAACGCTTGGCACGCTTCAGTTCTCTATAAGGTTTGATGATGGAAAACATATACGCAACCTGTCTTGAACTAAATCACAAAGGAATACTTCTTATAGGTCCTTCAGGCAGCGGCAAATCTGACTTAGCCTTGCGTTTAATCAAAGAAAAACAAGCCGTTCTCGTCTCTGATGATAGGACAAATCTAGAGCTTGTTTCAGGCTCAATAATTGCCACTTGCCCGCAAACAATTCAAGGCTTGCTTGAGGTGAGGGGAATAGGCATTGTCAAAATGCCCCGTAAAGAACAAACAAAAATCTCCTTAGTCATTGAATTAGCGAACAATTTAGCACAAATTGAACGCTTGCCTCAAGCCGAAACAACAACGCTTTTAGGCGTTGAGGTAAGAAAAATTCGCCTCTATCCTTTTGAATTATCGGCAGTTCACAAAGTTGCTTTGGCTTGTGATGAAAATTCATAAGTTGGTTGATTTTTAAGCGCATAGGCTCTAATATACCTAAAATTTTAACTACATTAATGAAAGAAAGATAATGCTGGGCAAAATCATCGAAAATTCATTACGTAAACTGGGAAAACCATTGGTTTCCTTTATCTTTAGACTAGGGCAACTGTCGCAATTTATTGCACAATCCTTATACCACACGGTTACGCCGCCGTTTTACCTGCGTTTGGTAGGACGCCAACTGATGGATATAGGCTTCTATTCCTTGCCTGTTGTTGCGCTCACCACAATTTTTGCCGGTATGGTTATTGCACTGCAAACCTATTCCGGTTTTTCAAGCTATGGTGCCGAAAGTGCGGTTGCGCAGGTTGTATTGATTGCGGTAACGCGTGAGTTAGCACCGGTATTCTGCGGTCTGATGGTTGCCGGACGAATTGGTGCCGCCATGGCTGCCGAAATCGGAACCATGCGTGTGACCGAACAAATTGATGCCTTGGTTACCTTGTCCACCAACCCGTTCAAGTACTTGGTTGCCCCAAGACTTTTAGCCGGCGTCATTGTTTTGCCTTTATTGGTTTTAATCGGTGATATTATCGGTATTTTCGGCGGATACGTTGTTGCCATTTATCAATTAGGTTTCAACCCGGCCAACTACATCAACTCCACCATCAATGAGCTGCAATCCATTGATATTATGATTGGTATCACCAAAGGCGCTGTCTTTGGCTTTATCATTTCTTTGATGGGATGCTATAATGGTTACAAATCAAAAGGCGGCGCCCAAGGCGTCGGTGATGCAACCACCAATGCGGTTGTTGCCTCTTCGATTTTGATTTTAATCTTCAACTACATCATCACCGGTATGTTCTTTACCAAATAAGAGCGAGGAGAAAAGACTATGAACGAAAATAAAATAGAAATTCGCAATCTCTCCAAAGCATTTGGTAAAAAGGTTGTATTAGACGGGATAGACTTGGATGTAAAAAGAGGGGAATCTCTGGTTGTTATCGGTGGTTCCGGTACCGGAAAATCGGTTTTAATCAAATGTATCCAAGGCTTGCTTACGGCCGATAGCGGCTCGATTAAGGTTGATGAAGAAGAAGTTGTCGGCGCGCCTCGCAAACAAGTTGAGGCAATGCACGCCAAGATGGGCATGCTGTTCCAAGGCGGTGCGTTGTTTGATAGTTTAAGCGTATGGGAAAATGTTGCCTTTGGCCTGATTGAAAATCAAGATATGCCCAAAAAACAAGCCAAAAACGAGGCTATTCGCGTTTTACGTCAAGTAGGACTTGCTCCCGATGTTGCAGACCTTTCACCGTCAGAACTTTCGGGCGGTATGCAAAAGCGTGTTGGTTTGGCCAGAGCCATTGCCACCCGTCCGGAAATCATCTTTTTTGACGAACCGACCACGGGTCTGGACCCGATTATGTCAGACGTGATTAATGACCTGATTATTGAATCGGTTAAAGGTTTGGGCGCAACGGCCTTGACCATTACGCACGATATGGCATCGGCTCGCAAAATTGCCGACAAAATCGCCATGCTCTACAAAGGCAAAATCATTTGGCAAGGTACGGTAAAAGAGATGGATAAAACCGATAATCCGTATGTTCGCCAGTTTATAAACGGTTGTTCACAAGGTCCGATAAAAGTAGAGGTTTAAGCCATGGCAAAAAAAGGCGGCAGTGAGTTTGTTTGTCAAAATTGCGGAGCGGTTTATCCCAAATGGCAAGGCAAATGTGATGCTTGCGGCGAGTGGAATTCCATTACGGAGGAACAAGTCGGCGGCGAAGGATTTTCCAACATTGCGCCAAAGAAAAAAGGGCGCATTTTGGAGTTTGTGCCGTTAAGCGGCTCGCAAGAGGCTCTTACCCGCCTTGTTACCGGTATTAAGGAATTAGACCGAGTTTGCGGCGGGGGCTTAGTCCCCGGTTCGGCAATTTTGGTAGGTGGCGACCCAGGTATCGGCAAATCAACTTTATTGTTGCAAACTTGCGCCAGCATAGCCAATCAACCCGGAGACTATGAGTGTTATTATATTTCCGGAGAGGAGGCGATTGATCAGGTTCGGATTCGCGCCAAGCGTTTGCAGCTTGAAAAATCTCCGGTCAAATTAACCTCAGCCACCAATGTCAAAGATATAATTACCACATTAGAGGCATCAAATGCTGCGATTGTGATAATCGATTCGATACAAACTATGTATCTGGAAGAAGTTGAATCCACCCCGGGCAGTGTCACGCAAGTCAGAGCCTGCGCTTATGAGCTGATAAAACTAGCCAAAAAGAAGGGCTTTACCCTCTTTTTGGTCGGACATGTCACCAAACAAGGCTCAATTGCCGGCCCCAGAGTGTTGGAACACATGGTTGATACTGTCTTGTATTTTGAAGGTGAAAGAGGGCACCATTTCCGCATTTTGCGTGCGGTCAAGAACCGTTACGGTGCCACAGATGAAATCGGTGTTTTTGAAATGCAAGACCAAGGCTTGGTAGAAGTTGAAAATCCGTCTGCTTTGTTTTTGGCAGAGCGTCAGGGAAATATTTCCGGCTCATGCGTTTTTGCCGGCATCGAAGGGTCCAGACCTGTTTTGGTAGAGATTCAAGCTCTCGTGAGTCCAACCGGCTATGCCAGCCCCAAACGTGCTGTCGTCGGATGGGATTCCAACCGTTTGGCGATGGTTTTAGCAGTATTGGAAGCCCGTTGCGGCATGAATTTAAGCTCACAAGATGTTTACTTAAATATTGCCGGCGGCTTAAAAATTTCGGAACCGGCCGCAGATTTAGCCGTAGCTATGGCGGTAATTTCTTCGCTGACCAATAAGCCTTTGCCGGCGGATGCTGTCATTTTTGGTGAAATCGGCTTATCGGGAGAAATCCGCGCCGTATCGCAACCCAATGCACGCCTGAAAGAGGCTTATAAGCTAGGATTTCACAGTGCCATAACACCGCCGACCCATAGCAAAGAAAAGAAACACAATTTAGATATCAATACTTATGAAATCGGTAACGTTCAAAGATTAATCAACTGGTTTAATTAGGATAAAAAGATGTCACAACCATTAAACAATTTAGATATTGTCATTTTAATTATGTTGGGAATTTCGGCACTCATTGCTTTGAGTCGCGGTTTGATGAAAGAAGTTTTATCCATCATCGGCTGGGTATTGGCCTCTGCCGCAGTTATTTACTTTTTGCCGGTCTTTACCCCCATCACCAAAGAATATATTGCCAGCGGGATGATAGCCGGCGTTGTGACAGCCATTTTTATCTTAATTTTGTTTATGGTAATCTGGATACTTTTAACCGGCAACATTGTCGATAAAATCCGCTCCAGCAAATTAAGCTCGCTGGATAGAATGCTGGGATTGTTTTTTGGCATTATGAGAGCCTTTTTATTGGTGATTTTGCTTAATATTCTGATTAGTTGGATAATGCCCAAAGAGCGCCAACCCGAGACATTTAAAAATTCAAGATATTTTCAGTTAGCCGGAGAATTTGCCGAGCCGATAGAAAACCTGATTCCGAAAGAAACGCTTGACACCATCAAAGAAAAAGCCGCCACCATTAGCGGAAAAGAAGAAAAATCGGAAGAAGACGAAGCCAAAGAAGAACTAAAAGAGGAACCAAAAGAAGCAAAAACCGGCAAATCAAGCGATGATTTGTTTGAAAAATTGGCTCAACCTCAAGTCAAATCCAAGAAAAAGGCTAAGTCTGAGCAAAAATCCCAACCTTTGCAAGAAGACTTTGACGGCTATAATGTGCACGAACGTACCAACTTAGACCGTCTAATAGAAAATTCTTTGGATTAGAACCAAGCATTTTCAATATGTTGAAAATCAAGTGGAAAAGCAATTAAAATTGCATCAAATCGCATATCACAATTTTCAAATTTCGGGTTGAGCGCCAAAAAAGCCTCAGCCCCTTTTTTTATGCGAGATTTTTGAGTTTCTGAGATTGCATAAGCGGCATTTTCAAGAGTTTTTCTTTTTTTGACCTCAACAAAAATGAGAAGATTAGCTTTTTTAGCAATAATGTCAATCTCTCCGGCATGCGTCCCTTTGCCGGTTTTATAGTTTCTGGCAACGATTTGATAGCCTTTGGTTTTGAGCAAACCGCAGGCCAAAAATTCAGCTAATTTTCCGGCACTATAATTTGTCATTTTTAAGTTTCAAAGCCAGTTCATAAACGTTATTTTTGTTCAAATGATAGGTATCGGCAATTTCTTTCACCGCTGATTTTAGGGATAAGTTTTTGAGCTTTTCTTTTAAGAGGGCTTCAATGTCAATATCCAAGGCAGAAGGCTCACTGGGGGGCGCCACCATTAATACCATTTCTCCTTTTGGAGGCGTATTTTCAAAGTGTTGAATTAACTCCTCAGCCGTACCATTAAGGCACTCTTCATAGAGTTTGGTGATTTCTCTGGCCACGGCAATTTCGCGGTTTTGAAAATACTTTTGCGCCACACCAAGCGTTTTAACGATTCTCTGCGCGGTTTCATAAAACACCAAAGTTGAGTTAAGAGAGCACAGCTCCTTAAACAAATCTTCACGCGCTTTTTCTTTGTTTGGAATAAATCCGGCAAACATAAAACGATTGGTCGGTAGGCCTGAGAGCTGCAAAGCCGAAATTACGGCGCAACATCCCGGAACCGTCCACACCTTAACGCCTTGTTCGCGGCATTTGCGCACCAGCTTATACCCTGGGTCCGAAATCAAAGGAGAACCGGCATCACTCACGAGCGCCAGGGCTTTTCCCTCATTAATGATGTCAATTAACTTTTGGGCTTGTTGCTCTTCATTATGGTCTTGGTAAGTGATAAAAGGTTTGTTTGCATCAAGCGAGAGCAGGACAAAGAGTTTTCGGGTAACTCTGGTATCCTCACAAGCAATCACATCGGCTTGAGTTAAAACCTCCAAAGCGCGCTTAGAAATATCATCTAAATTACCAATCGGCGTGGCAACCACATACAATCCGTTATTCATTATTCTATCACTTTACAAACAAAGAAAATTAAGCTAACTTCAGGCTATATGATTTTCTATTTTAGGATAAATTGCAAGTGTTAAAAAAAATAAGTTTTTTGCTGAGCTTCTTAGTTTTAAGCGGCTGCCAAAGTACCAACGTGAGTATGGAAGGCGGAATGAGCGATTCCAACACCGAAATCAGTGAAGTTAATTTCGGCGGAGATGATAAATTCAGGGTAGGGGTTTTGTTGCCTCTCAGCGGTACGGCCGCCAAACAAGGACAGGGGCTTAAAAATGCCACCATGATTGCCTTGGAAGATGTCCGTAATCCTAAACTTGTCTTGCAGTACTATGACACCAAAGGCACGCCCGAAGGCGCCCGCGTTGCCGTCACCAATGCCATCAATCAAAGCAGCCGGCTGATAATTGGTCCTTTGAAGAGTTCATCGGTACAAGCCATTTCTGAAGAAACGCGCTCACATGATATTCCGGTTATTGCTTTCAGTACGGTATCAAGTGTAATGCAGCCGGAGGTTTATACTTTAGGCTTGATGGTAGAAGAACAGGTTGACCGCATAGTCACCTATGCCGCCCAAAACGGACGTTCGCGTTTTGCTTTACTTATTCCCGATAACAACACCGGTGTTGCGGTAGCTCGTGCCGCGGTCAAATCCGCTCAAAAAAACGGCGTAACCATCACCCGCATCGGTTTCTATACGCCGGGCACGACCGATTTTGCCTCTATCACCCGCAAGCTCTCAGACTATGATACGCGTACAACGCGCCTGCAACGGCTCAAAAACAGCCTCAAAACCAAAATGAGCCAAGGGGATACCGGAGCCGCAAGAGTTCTTGAACGCCTCAACAAAACCGACACCTTAGGTGATGTTGACTTTGATACGGTTTTAATTCCGGAAAGCGGAGCCAGCCTCAAAGCGGCGGTATCAATGTTTGGTTACTATGATGTCTATGCGCCGCAAGTAAAATTTATCGGGACCAGCGTATGGGAAAACACGGTTTTGAATAAAGAATCCACCATGCGCGGCAGCTGGTTTCCGGCTTTGTCACGCTCACACAGTAGTTATTTCATAGAAAAATATACCGAAATTTTCGGTGAACGACCAAGTAGTCTTTACTCCATGGGTTATGATGCGGTGGCCTTGGCTTCAGCCCTTTCACAAACACCATCCGCCGATCTTAATACCGCCATCACCGATAAAGACGGCTATGTGGGCATCAACGGTGCTTTTCGCTTGCTTGAAAACGGTCAAAACCAACATAGTTTAGACATTGTTGAAGTCCGCTCTGGTGGCAACTTCATCATCAACGAAGCCCCGAAACAATTCTCTCTTTCTCCAAGCGAGAACAGCGGCAACATAGTCTTAGAGCCGGGCTACATTGCACCTAAAATCTTTGGTAAAGATACATCGACCGCCCAAACGCTAATCTATGGTTATCCGCTAAGTCTTGAAAATCAACCTTTAGACTATGTTCCGAGTGATAAGGAAAAAGAAATCGTCAAACAAGGTTTAGAGAAATTAAATATTGTAATTTCGGATTAGAAAAGCGGTGTTGATAGGTGATTTTTTCCTTGAAAAAAAAAGGAATATCGACGATATTAAACCAAGTTAAATAAACGTTTTTTTGAAAGAAAAACCAAAGGAGGACGTTGGGTTAGCCCTTCGCCAACCCGGTCAGGTCCGGAAGGAAGCAGCCGTAACGAATCAGGTTAAGGTCATTCGTCCTCCACCTCAAAATTTAAAGAAGACAATTTAATGGCAGAAGAAAATAACGAAAATCAATATGTGGTTTTAGCCCGTAAGTATCGCCCGCAAACGTTTGAAGACTTGCTGGGACAAGATGCTTTGGTCCAAACCCTGACCAATGCCATTAAAAACAATCGTCTGCACCATGCCTACATTTTAACCGGAATCCGCGGTGTTGGTAAAACCACAACCGCCAGACTTATTGCCAAGGCTCTGAACTGCACGGGATTAGACGGCAAAGGCGGTCCGACCATACACCCCTGCGGCGTTTGTGAAAACTGCAAAGCCATTGCTGCCGGCAGACATATTGATGTTATGGAATTGGATGCGGCCTCGCGTACGGGTGTAGATGATATTCGCGAGATTTTGGACGGTGTCAGATACAAACCGACCAATGCGCGTTACAAAATATACATCATCGACGAAGTCCACATGCTCTCCAAAAATGCGTTTAACGCTCTGTTAAAAACGCTGGAAGAGCCGCCTTCGCATGTCAAATTTATCTTTGCCACGACCGAGATACGCAAAGTTCCGGTCACGGTTTTGTCGCGTTGCCAAAGATTTGATCTGCAACGCCTTTCAATTGAGGATTTGCTCAAACTCTTTAACAAAATCATTGCTGCCGAAAACCTCAAAGCCGAAGATGAGGCTTTGCACATGATAGCCAAAGCGGCCGATGGTTCGGCGCGTGATAGCTTGTCTTTGCTTGACCAAGCCATTTCTTTGGGAGCAGGGGTAATCAAAACCGACATTGTTAAAGAGATGATTGGTTTAGCTGACCGCAATCAAACTTTTGAATTGTTTGAAAGTCTGATTAGCGGGGATACCAAAGAGAGCCTGCTCAAACTCCAAACCCAGTATCAAAACGGTGCCAACCCGACTTCTTTACTGCAAGATTTGATAAATATTACTCACTTGTTGGCCAAAACCAAATTGATACCGAGTTTTATCAACGATTCGTCCTTAAGCGAAACCGAAAGAGACTTTTGCCAAAGACTAAATTCCAAAGTTTCGATTGCGATTCTCTCCAAAATCTGGCAAATGATGATAAAGGGTTTAGGCGAACTTCAAGCCGCTCCGGTACAAATAGACGCGCTTGAAATGATATTAATTCGTGTGGCTTATTCGGCATCATTACCGACGCCTTACGAGCTGTTAAACGACGTAAAAAAAAACTCTAATTTAGGCAATTTCCGCCCGCAAGTTTCACAAGCCGAACCGCAGACGACACCGCCGCCGGTTTTTAATCATGCTTTGGCGGCAGAGCCTGAACCAAATACCGCCGAGAGTGATTTTCTGACTTTTAATCAACTTTCTGACCTCTTAAACTATTTGGAAGTGCATAAGATGCCTTTGGCCGAATATGCTTTGAAAAATGACGTCTCAATATCTGAGTTTAAGAGCGGTTATATCAAAATGACGGCCTCAGATAAAATTCACCCTGATTTTATTCTGAATTTGCACAAGATATTGACCCAAGCCACCGGCCTGACCTGGAAGATTGAAATGGCTCGAGGCGCATTGGGCGTTACGGTAGCCGATATGGAAAAAGCCGCCGAAGAGGAAGAAAAGCGCAACATAATGGAATACCCGCTGGTTAAAGCGATTATGGCAGAATTTAAGGGCGCAAAAATCGAAACCGCGACCCGCAAAATGGCTGAAGAAGATGAGGACGAGAGCTCCAACTTCTTTGGCGGAGAAACTTCAGAACTAATCTATGACGAGGATAACGAACAATGATGAATATTCAAGGCATAATGAAACAAGCGCAAATAATGCAAAAGAAAATGGAAGAGGCGCAAGCCAAATTAGCGCAACAAGAAATCACCGGCACCAGCGGCGGTGGCTTGGTAAAAATCACGTTAAACGGCAAATTTGAGGCCAAAAAGGTAGAGCTTGATAAGTCGCTTTTGGTACCAGAAGAAGTCGATATTCTTGAAGACTTGATTTTAGCGGCCTACAACGATGCCCATGCCAAAGTTGATACAGCGATGAGCGAAGGCATGAAAGATGTCACCGGTGGGCTGAATTTGGGCGGAATTAAACTTCCTTTTTAGGGGACAACGACCTTGGCCGGAACAGAAATCGAAAAACTCATCAAACAAATAGCCAAACTTCCGTCTCTTGGCACTCGTTCGTCAAGGCGAATTGTCTTGCACCTTCTAAAAAAGAGGGAAACCTTGTTGTTGCCGTTAATAGAAAGCCTTAATGAAGTCGCCGCCCATGTAACGACTTGCGAAATTTGCGGCAATTTTGATACCACAAATCCTTGCTCTATCTGCGCATCGGATAAAAGGGACTCTCAACAAATTTGCGTAGTGCAAGATGTAGCCGACTTGTGGGCAATGGAGAGAGTGTCTTTCTTTAAGGGAAAATATCATGTTTTAGGAGGTGTTTTATCGGCCTTAGACGGAGTTGCACCTGAGGATTTGAATATTGAGAGCTTGCTCTACCGCCTGACCAAAGAAGACGTTAAAGAAGTCATTTTAGCACTTCCGGCAACGGTTGACGGCCAAATCACCTCACACTATCTGGTCTCCAAGCTCAAAGACAGCAATGTTAAAGTAACCACACTTGCCCAAGGTATTCCGATGGGGGCGGAATTGGATTATATGGATGAGGGAACAATCCAATTAGCCCTAAACTCCCGCAAACTTCTCTAAAAAAAGCCTCTTTTCAAAGAGGCTTTTTTATATCAAAACTCTCAATAACCGGCTTAAATTCCTGCACCATTTTGGTATAGACTTCTTTTTTTACCTCCCAAACCAAGTCGGGTGCTTCTTCAATATTTTTCCAGGCATATTCATCAAATTCGGGCTCAGCTGTGCGAAGATTAATTTCGTTGTCCGTACCGGTAAAATAGAATAATGACCAATATTGGTCTTGTCCGTCGCTCACAATTCCTTTTGAGCAAAATTTTTGCTTAACGCTTTCCGGAAATTCATAACGCAAAGCATAATCAAGTGTTTTAACCGCCACGACGGATTTAACGGAAGTTTCTTCAAACAATTCTCTTTGCGCGGCTTGCAGGGGTGTTTCTCCCGGCTCGATTCCTCCTTGCGGAAATTGCCAACCGTCGGTTTGAGGGACAATTCTCCGACACATCAAAACTTTTTTTTGTGCGTTAAAAACAACGATACCGGCATTTTTTCTAAAATGTTGTTCCATTATTCGACGACCAAATTAGAAAGTGGCACCAGAGCAAACGGTTTTTCAATTTCGGTAATATTTTGCTCTTTCATTTGTTCGTAAGAGAGTTGCGGCGAAAAACTCTTAAACCAGTCACTGAGCGCTAAAATTGCCGAAGGCTTGGGTTTAATCACAATCACCACTCTTCCCTTCTCACGGGCGATATTTTCGGCCTCTGTTAATTTCTTTTCTAAACCCTCGCGGCTAAAATCGTTTTCAATCACCACATCGGCCTTTAGTCTTGCCAAATTATCAATTTTCATATTATTGATAAAATCTTCTCCGCTGGCATCAAGCATGAGCAAGCCTCTTTTTTGCAGTTCAGCCAACAGAGCCGAAAGTTGTTCCACATTGCTGTCATCGGCAATTCCTTGCGACACCACCATCCCGCCGATGGCAAAATTGCCGCCGATTGTCGTCATGAGTCGATTGCGGTTTTCAGCCAAACTGGCGGTTAAACTCATCGACAACGGACCGCTGTCAGACTTCAAATAGTCTTTCGACGGGAGCAAAAAGTCCATATAAGTCTCATGTCCCATAGTGCGGGCATATTTTACTTGGTCTTTAATGTTTAGGGCATAAGGTGAAAAAGAGAAGCTCACTTCATCTGGCAGACCATCGGCAATCAAAGAGGCATTTGTTTGGTTAACACCATAATTTTTCACCACGACGGCCACTTTAAAAAACTGCGGCATAATACTTACTTTTTTGCCATAAACTTCCCAAGGTTTTTGCTTTCCGTCTGTTTTGGG
Organism: uncultured Alphaproteobacteria bacterium; assembly: GCA_944390035.1. Taxonomy (GTDB): domain Bacteria; phylum Pseudomonadota; class Alphaproteobacteria; order RF32; family CAG-239; genus Scatocola. The sequence continues at coordinate 14,604 of CALXOP010000027.1, forward strand.
CAGATAAAGGTTTCCTTGTTCTTCCATTAAATCTGCATTAGGGTCGATAAAAGCCAAAGGATGTTTGTTTGGCATTTTTCCCAAGGTGGTTAAATGCGGCAGATTTTTCATTGCCTCTTGCAGCGGGTCAACTTTTTCAACTTCTTCTTTTTTGATCTCGTTGTTTTGGATAGCCAATTTTTCCGTTTCGGCCTTTTTTGCCTTAGGATTTCTATCCGGCAACGTAATCACATATTTAGGGGATTTGTTTTTCGTATCATAAATGATTTGCTCAATCTTAGACCGATACTTAGGCTCGCTTTTTTTGCTGGCGGAAAAATAACCGATAAAAACCAATCCTGCAATTGTCAGCAAGCCAACCAGTATCAAAAATTTTATGGCATTAAGACGTTTGAGCAAATTATTTTCCTTCGTCATCCAAACCGGTTTTATACAAATTCAGAGCCTTAACCAAGTCAATTGCGCGAGAGAGTTGGTAATCTTTGGCCAATTCTTCGGCTTCCTTCTTTTGTTTTGCGGCGTCTTTAGTGCTTTTAGCCGTATCATTTTCATTTTTCAAAGCATTGCTGAATTCGGCCTCACTAAAACCGGCAGTAGTTTCAATAACTTCAACTTTTGCCGGTTTAACTTCTATATCCGGTTCAATACCTTTTGCCTGAATAGAGCGTCCCGAAGGGGTATAATATCTGGCGGTGGTCAAACGCATAGCTCCATAATCGCCGAGCGGAATAACGGTTTGTACCGAACCTTTACCGAAAGATTTTTCACCCATAATAATCGCACGTTTGTGGTCTTGCAAAGCACCGGCCACGATTTCTGAGGCAGATGCCGAACCGTCATTAATCAAAACCACAATCGGCAACCCTTGAGCAATATCGCCTTTTTTAGCGCTGTATTTTACGGTATCTTCTTCGTTTCTGGAGCGGGTAGAAACAATTTCTCCTTTATCTAGGAACAAGTCAGAAACATTAACCGCTTGGTCAAGCAAACCGCCCGGATTGTTTCTGACATCAATCACAATACCTTTGAGCTTTTTGCCTAATTTCTTTTGAGCATCTTTCACGGCTTTTTCGGTCATTTTATCAACATCATCGCTAAAAGATGAAATACGAATATAAACAACATCATCGGCTTTTATATCGTTTTTGACCGATTGAATTTTAATTTCCTCACGTTTGAGAGTAACTTCCAAAGGTTTTTCGTTAATTCTGCGGATGGTGAGCTTAACTTTTGTGCCGACTTTACCGCGCATTTTATCAACGGCATCATTCAGCGACATCCCCATAACGGCTTCATCATCAATATTGGTAATATAGTCGCCGGGTTTCAGACCTGCTTTTGAGGCTGGCGTATCATCAATCGGCGAAACAACCTTCACCAAACCGCCTTCCATGGTAACCTCGATTCCCAATCCGCCGAATTTTCCTTGAGTTTGCTCGCTCATATACTTAAAACTTTTGCTGTCCAAAAAGCTGGAATGAGGATCCAACGCGGAGAGCATTCCGTTGATAGCGGATTCAATCAACTTTTTATCAGAAACTTCTTCAACGTATGACACTTTGGCTCTTTCCATAACTTCGCCAAACAGATTAAGCATTTCGTAGGTATCAACATCATCCGTTTGTTCTTTGGCCTTTTTAGCGGCATCAGCCATAGGAGCTGTCCAAACAAACCCTAACATTAACAAAACAGCAAAAGAAATTTTATTCCGCATAACACAATCCTTTAATTAGCAAACCACGATATCGGGTTAATCGGGTGATTTTTGTTTCTGAGTTCCATATAAAGTCTGGCATCATCTTCGGGCATCAAACCGATAGGTTCTCCGGCCAAAAGCATTTGTCCGACGTCACAGTCTATTGAATCCAAACCGGCCAAGAGCGAAGTATAGCCTTTGCCGTGTTCGATAATGATGAGGTTACCGTACCCTCTGAAAGGACCGGCAAACAAGACTGAGCCGTCAAACGGAGCAATAACCTGAGCTCTGGGTCGGGTCTTGATAATAATACCTTTTGAGCTGACGCCTTTGGCTGTTTCTTGTCCGTAAGCGGTCACGATACTTCCTCTTGCCGGACGTGAAAGTTTGCCTTTAGCTTTCACAAAATTATCACCAATTTCACTTATAACCTCAGGATTAAATTTAATCAAGTCAGCAGTTTGCACCTGTTCACGCTTTTGATTTTCCAGAGCTTCTTTTCTTCTTTGTTCTTCCAGAGCGGCCAAACGTCTGCGCTCTTCTTCCTGACGGCGAAGTTTTTCCTGACGTTCTTTTTCAAGTTTGTTGAGCAAGTCGCGTAAATCTTGAGCTTGAGAGGCAAGGGCTTGCACGCGTTTTTTTGCTTTCTCGCTCTTAACCTCCACCACATTTCTGAGTTTTGATTTTTTCTGCACCAAAACTTTCATTTCTTCGTGCTCTTTTTCGAGCTGTTGTTTTTGTTTCACAATTCTTGAAACTTGTCTTTCAACTTGTTTTTTCTTAGCTTGTAGGCGCTCCAAATCTTTTCTGATGCTGTTGGCATTTTCTTCCAGGTAAGGCACTGTTTCGCGCAACAACATGGCACTGCGAATAATTTCCACCGGGCTAAGCGGTTGCACAAACAGAGATTCGGTAGGTTTTAAGGCCAAGTTTTGCAGTGCTGACAAAGTCTTGATTAAGTTTTCGTCTTCCGCCAAAAATGTTTCTTCGGCTTTCTGTAAGTTAGCCGTCAATTCCTCAAGTTCGGCCTCCATTTTGGAGAGGGATTCCTCGCGATATTGAATCATCTTGGCAGACTTAATCATTTGCTGATTAACTTGTTTCAGCTCTTTGCTGATTTGCGATGCTTGTTCTTTGAGGCGTTGATGTTCAAGATTTTGCTCTTTGACTTGTTTTTCAACTTTTTCCAAATCTTTAGAGGAAACTTTTTGCGCATTGGCGACATCAAGCATAAGAGCCAAAGCTCCTATGCTTGCTAAAAGAAGTTTATTCAGTCGCCAAAGTTTCATAAGGTTTTATTTCTTAATCAACAAAGAGTTTCCGTTCATCTCGGCAGGCTTTGCAATTCCGAGCAATTCGAGCAAAGTCGGAGCAATATCTGCCAAACGA
>CALXOP010000028.1 GCA_944390035.1 uncultured Alphaproteobacteria bacterium
AGGCCAAGCCCAGTGAAAAAATCTTGTTTGTTGAGGCTTTGAACGATAATCCCGCAACGGGAGCCGCCTTCTATACACAAGACGGGCATATCTTCGGTAGTCCGTATAAGTGGAATGTTTTGTATGAAAATAATCGCTGGTATGTGGGAACGGATGACGTTATTCCCGATGGGGCAACCAATGGTTATGGCGATAGCGATTTGGGCGACATTACCGATGATACGGTTTTGGAAGAAGATGCCGTCTTGCCGCCAAGTTTTCCGGATGTACCGAGCTCTTCAACCGGTGATGCCGGAAACGGCAACAACAGCGTTGTCTTCCGCAAACCGAGTGTGGTTGGCGAGGTTATAGCCTATATGGGCTTGCCCAGCGCCGGTATTGAACAAACGCGCGATATGACCCGAAACGTTAGCTCAAAAGTGGCTTCAACCAAAATTTATAGCCCGATTTGCCATGGCTATTATGACTGCGAATATAATGGCCAAGGCCTGCGCAATGCTTGGGCTAGTCCGGTTTATAGCTATAGCGAAGTGAAGTCGCCTTATAAATATGATGCCGAGATTGCCGGACTTGATGCCGGGTTAGACCTGCAGGCCGATGCACACAACCGCTTGGGTGTGTTTGTCTCGTCTCGAAATGGTAATTATGACTTTGACGGTAAAGGCGATGATTACTACTCTAAGACCGGTTCGGAAATCGATATTGATAGCTATATCTTGGGCCTTTACTACCGTTATGACGGCGGCAAATACTGGGCAATGAGCCAAGTCTTTGGCGGATACCAAGATGTTGATATTGCCTCGGATGACGGCTTTGGCAGCACTACCGACGGCATTGTCTTTGGCGGAAGTTTTGAGAGCGGGTTGACCTTTACGCCGCGCAAAGATGTGGTGATAGAGCCGACCATGCGCGTTGGTTATACGCAAATCAATTATGACAAGCTCAAAGATAATTACGGCAAAACCGCCGATTTTGACGATGTTCGCAATATCGAACTTGAGGCCGGGGTCAAAATCGAAAAAGCCTTTGCCCGCGAGCGCGGGTTTGGCAAGGTTTATATCAAGCCCAGTGTTATCCAAAATATCGGCAGCGGCGATGTTAATGTTACCGGATTGCAAACCGTTGAGGGGCTTGAAGATGCTACCCTCGGACGTATTGAAGTCGGAGGCAGCATGAGCTTTAACGATAACTGGAGTGCTTATCTCTTTGCCGCTTACACCTTCGGCAGTGATTACAAGAATGCGTCGATTAATGCCGGTTTGAACTATGCCTTCTAGCAAAGGACGGATAATGGGCGATTAGTGCGTCGCTGCAAGAAAAAAGTGTCCTCATGTACTTCTTTGTACATAAGGATACTTTTTTCTTTGGCTCCTACTAATCGCCTCATTCTACGTCCTTTGCAAGCGTAGCACGCTTGACCGCACAAACGCAGCGCGTTTGATCGCAAGAATTGACTACACGGGCGCCCGTGCCCTATCTCCGCGTTGCTCCCTGCTTTTTATGGTTTACAAATCTTAATTTTTATAATACTTATATGTCATCATTTTATTATTACCCTTTAATTATTACATTATGAAACAAGAAAAATTTAAACAAGTACTGCGTTATGCTCAAAATTTGGGGCTGACACCTCAAGAAGTTTTTAACTACATGGTGGCTGAAAAACAATTAGGCCATTGGGCTGAATCTGCTCCTCAACCAACAAAGAATAATCAATTTCCTTGTTCGGGTATTTTTTGTTTTGAAGATAATAGCTGTTCCTTTGACCTTGAAGGTGAAAAAAATGTCAAAGGAATCGTTGTTTATGTGTCTGGAAAAAAAGCTCTGGTTGTGTGTTTGGCTGAGATACGTTTGCCATGGTCAACCAATGATGTGAGCGTCGCTCTTAATCAAAAAGAGTTGGATGGTGCTAAGGCAACACAAAATATTTTGGCAGCGGCTAAGGACTGTCGGCTTAAAGCCGAAGCTGCCGAGTGGTGTCATGCATTTGCTCAAAACGGGGTGAAGTCAGGTGAGGCCTTTTTGCCTTCTGTTTATGAAATGAAAAAAAATTTCAGATAATAAAGAGCGAATTAATGAGGCTTTGAAAAAACTCAATTTGGTGAGCTTGTCCGGTTGGTATTGGACTTCTAACGAATCCGATCAGACTACAGCCGTTTTGGTACGCGTGAGTGATGCGCGTGAAAATGTTTTTTCTAAACGGCATATTGGTGGTTTTGTACGGCCGGCCGTTTGGGTTAATTTGTAATTGTTTAGGAAAAAGAGCTTGAAAAAATTCAAGCTCTTTTTTTGGTTGCATTTTTGTCTAAAAGTGCTATAGAACAGGTAAACTTCTATTATTTGTTTTATTTAAAATTTATTTATTATGTTTAGAAAAAAAGAAAAAAAGACTGATATTATGCCATTGCGTAATCAGTCGGTTGAAAAATGGCAGGAGTGGGTAGAAAAAACTACCTGGGAAAATGTGTATGATGCTTGGCAAAATTTTTTGCCAAGAGGATACGAGCCCTATAAAGAACACGATCAAAAAGTGTTGAAAGTTTTACGAAGACGCTTGTTTGGTATTGAATATCCGATTTGCCATGTTTCTGAAAAGATTAATCACTTGGAAGTGGCAGACGGAATTTCTTCTGCACAACTGAAGAATTTGGTGAAAACTACGACCAAAGCCTATCCCTATTTGATCGTTGAAAAATCCGGTCGATATAGAGGCATTGCGTTGTCTCCGGATCTGATTTTTGTGGGAATGTGCTGGCTCTCAGTGTCGGTTGCGGAGGCTATTCAAAAAGCCAAAGAGTTGAATTTGGCGTTTTTGACACGTGAAGATTCGGCGGTGATGGAACAATATTTTCAAGAAACAAATGAATTGCTGGATTGTATCAACGCTCCGACCTTTCGCGAAACTATTGGGTGGCTCGTTGCGCCTCTTGCCGCACAAGCTCCTTATGAAATATGGAAATTGTCAAATAAAAACAGATACGGGACAATCGATGATAATTGTCCGACACATCTGTTTGTAAAATTATGATTTGTGTTATCTCAAAGAGAAGGTTGGAAGACCTTCTCTTTTTTTGTGAAATTTTGCTTGCTTTTCAAAATATTGTATGATAAAAGACTCCTCGAATTAAAGAGTTTCCGTGCATGTGCGCAAGGCGTATCCGTGGCGGAGACTAGTGTTTTATCCGCTTTGCCTTGCAAAGCACAGAGAAAAGAAAGGAAATTGTCATGAGACATGGAATGAAACAAAAGAAATTAAATATGACCAGAAGTCAAAGAAGAGCTTTGTTCTCTAACTTGACCAATGCTTTATTAACCCATGAGCAAATCAACATTACTTTGCCGCGCGCTAAGGCTTTGAGAACTTTTGCCGATAATATGATTACTTATGCTAAAAAAGGTGATTTGAATTCTCGTCGCTTGGCTTTGGCTTTCTTGCGCGATGAAACTGTTGTTTCTAAGCTTTTCTCTACTTTGGCTGAACGCTATAAATCTCGTAACGGTGGCTATACCCGCGTTTTGAAGGCTGGTATTCGTTATGGCGATGCTGCTCCGATGGCTATCATTGAATTGGTTGATCGTGATGTTAATGCTAAAGGTGCTGCTGATAAAGCTCGTGTTGCTGCTGAAAAAGCTGCCGCAGAAGCTGCTGAAAAAGCTGAAAGCGAAGCCAAATAGGTTTTGAGCGAAATGAATCAAAAAAGGAGCCAATCGGCTCCTTTTTTTTGTGTGATTAAAGAGAGTTGCACGAATCTCTTTGATTGCCTTAAAAATTAATAATCTTGTCTCCGGCTTGGGTGAGCATATTTGTCTCATCGGCCGGAACAAGGTAGAGCTCATCTGCCGGGGTTATCAGAAAACGTCCCAGAGATTTTTTTCCGTTGGAAAATGTGGTTGGTAACGGGTGCCCGATGTATTTTACCTCGTAATATTCCGGAAGCATATCACCAAAAAAACGAATTTGCGGAATGCGCGCATTCTTGATACTTTTATCACTGATGTCAACCCAATCGCCATCTTCCAAAAACATTGATTCCGGAGTTGCGGGAAGAATCTTAAATTTTAAATCCTTCATCAAAACCAATGTTTTTAGCCCCATAAGTCCTTGCGCGTTCGGCCACATCATCGGATGAGCAACTCGATTGATTTGCCCTTTGAGGTGAGCAGTTTGAACGGAAGCGGCACTAAATTTGAAATTCAAAGTTTTATTCTGGAATTTGAGGATTTCATTATTTTCCACTTCCATTGCAACATCGTCGCCGCTCCTTAGCAGCAAGGTGTTCCAGTTGGCTTTTACCAGAAAAATGTGTTCTTGTGACGTAATTGCAACATAGAGACTGTTAAATCCAGTATATGGATTTTTTTGCCAAATCGGGTGAGATATGCGTTCAATTATGCCATCAAACTCGTTGAGATTTATCAAACTCTCGATTGATAAGTCGTTTACTCTTTTGAGCTCTCCGGAAGCCGATACTGTTATTTTATCGCCCTTTTGGATTAGAGAACTTAAAGGGGAAGACGGAAAACTAAAGTAGTTGGCCTGTGCAAATACGGATACTTGTGACGAACTACTTCCTTGCAAAAACGGGTGTCCTACATGAGTGACAGTGACCGTAAGGTTTTTTCTTTTCATAATATATAAAATTAAAAATAAAGTTATTGCAGTTTTTGTAACATAATATTTTGAGAGAATCAATAGACAAAATAGAGAAAATGTTTGACATGATACATAAAAGATTTTATTTTGTGAGTGATTAATTCTTATTGTGTAACTTAAAATTTTTGTAAGATGGAATTATTAGGTAAATTAAGGCAAGAAGTTTGTTTTTGGCGGTGTTTGTATCAACACCAAATCAGTACACAAATGTGCGCAGATCTCATTGAAAAAAGAAAATTTTTTAAGCTCAGACAAGTGTTTAGAATTCGTTGTCTGCCCGATGATTTGTGGCGAAAGTTGCTTGAGTGCGGAGATGGCAAAACCATAAACCGTTATTTGCTCTATTATGACTATGCTTCGCAAGTTGGTGATGTTTTGAGGTTGCCCGAGCAACAGGCCAGACGTCTTAGGCTTCGGCGGTGGATTCAGCATAAGTTGATTGCCTCAGGGCTGGATAAAAACGATTATCTTTTTTTGATTGATTGCGCGTCTTTCAAACTGCAAACGAATTTGTTGTTTGTAAGGCAAGCCGTGTTGCGGTTGAATCATTATTTGCATGCTTTTTCTTATACGCCGATTGTGCATTATCCGTCGGATATTTGGGCGGATATTAAAGGAAACTGCCAGATGATGATGTGGAAGAAGGAAGACCTTTTGTTTTGTCCTTCGGAAATCATTACCATGCTCAATAAAATGGTGCTGGATGAAGATGATGTTCAAGAGCTCATTAAACTTGATTCGCACGGGCTTATTGATGCTTGGCTAAGTGCTAATCGTTTACGGGAAAAAGTTATTCAATATCTGGATAAACAGGGGTTGGCTTTTGAGGCGAAACCTTATGTGTCTGCCAAGCAAAAACAAATTCTTGAGCAAAAAGGATGGAACTTAAGCGTTTATCAGCTTGAGTAAAAAAAGGCGGAACTTCGGTTCCGCCTTTTGCTTGACAAAATGGACAATGTGACTTATTGATAAAGCATAATTTTATTATTTTATTCACTTTTAAATTATTCTAAATATGAAAAAGAAATCTGCATTAAGCGTTTTTAATGACGCGATGAATTTGGCAAAAAAACTTAATTGCCGTTATTCGCAAAGAGAAGAACTGGAAGAAAAAGCTTTTATTTTTATGATCCACAACCTTCTCAAAGGAGAAAATTTTCCGGTAGATGATTGGTTTCCTTCATGGGCTTGTCATTTGTTTGAGGTGTCTTTGACTTATTATTCCAAACATGATTGTTGGGAAGATTTTAAGAAAAACATTCTCAATCGCACGGGGAAAATGTATGGCTTGTTTGTTGCGGCAGTTTATTGTCAGGAGCAGGCAAATGAAGAACGCAAAAATGCTTGTATTCAGTCTTTGCTGTGCAATACATCAATTAATGACAAATGCTTGAATTTCTTGAGCGAATATGCTTATCAATATCCTGTTTTGTTGGATGTGTTAAAACAACTTTTGAAAAAACAAACAAATCTGGGAGATGCTTCGGTTAAGGAGCTTTGGGATATTTATCAAGAGTATCACGAAGATGAGTATGGGATAGCTTTGAAAGCTATGGATGTTCTGTATTTGTGGCTGACTCGGTTGCAAAGGCCTGTCGATATTTGTGCGGATTATGTTAGTTTCCTTTATCATTTTCGGCAACAACCGATGAAATTAACCTCTGAAGAACAACAATATCATTTTCAAGGAGCGCAAAAAATATTGCGAATATTGTCTTTGAAAAAGTCATCACCAGCTGTTTGCAAAGTGGTGTCGGAGGTTTTGGCTACACCTTTTTTCAAAATTAGTGATAGGCTTGCTTTGGTTGAGATGTATTTGGATTATTTTGTGGATGCTGCCAGAGAAAGTGATTTGATAGCGGGATTATCAAGTCGAATCGCTAACGGAGAAACTTGTGCTCAAATGTTGCCTCTGATTACCAAAATACAGCAAAAAGTCAGTGATAATCGGAGATTAGTGCTGGATTTGTTAGAGTTAACAGCTGAGGCTTGGCGAGCGGAAACTGGTGAACGTCTGCATATCCTTGATTGTGAGGCTTTTAAGCTGGATACTTGGGAAGTTATTGATGCGTATCTGAAAAGAGGTGTCTTTTCTCCACGTGAAGAAAACTGGCTTGAGCTCTGTTGTAAGATAGCAAGTTTTGCTGCAGGGGATGTCAGCTATTTTCAGGCAATGCCTTTGTGGTTTGCATTAAAACTCAAAAAATTGATAGCAACTTATCCTGTGCTTGAGAAATTCAAAGATTATGCCGAGCAAATTTTTGATGAGCAAATGGAAGTGCTGGAAAGTTTTTTGGAAGAAGATTGCAATTACATTTGTTGGAAAGAATGGGAAAAAAATTTGGATGAATCTTGGTGCGAGGCGACAGCTTCGGAAATTGCCAAATTGATTCATCTGTTGGCCGGATATGAATCTGTAGATTCTCCGATGAAAGTTTGGGCTAAAGGTAAAAAATTTGGCTTTACAAACTGGGGCGAAAAGCAATCCTATACTTCTCAAGTGGCGGAAATGTTAAAGGCCCTTAATGTGGACTGAAGTATGAAAAAAAACGGGATGATTTTGTGTCATCCCGTTTTGTCTTATTTGTTTTTCAAATCTTCGCCTTGGGCGGTGTAGTTCTTGATTTGAATGGTGGCTTTGTTGGCCATGGCGATACAGCCAGGTCCTGCAATACAACCACCCGGACAGCACATTACCTCAAGCATATTGTTTTCGCAGCCTTTGGTGGCGTAGCGTTTTAAGAGCTTGATGTTTTCGGGGCTTAACCCATCGATTTTTTCGGGGCGAATTTCGGTCTTGCCTTCGACCAAAGAAGCAACCGCACCGGCAACCCCTCCGGTTAACGGATAGCCACGTCCCTGAGCGCAGGAGAGTTTGCTGAAGTCAGCCGCAGGTGCGGTGGCAACATCAATCTCGGCTCCGATAAACATGGCATTGAGTTCTTCAAATGTCAGAACATAGTCAACATTGGGGTCGGTTTCGGCCTCAACTCTTTTGGCAAAGCAGGGACCGACAAACACTGCAACACAGTCGGGGTGTTCTTGTTTGACCAGCTCGGCCGTGTAGTACATCGGTGTTTTGGTTGAAGATACATACTCTTTGATTTCGGGAACGTGAATTTGAGCAGCGCGGAAATATGCCGGGCAGCAAGATGTGGTCATAAAGTTTTTACCTTCGGCCATACGCTCAATAAATTCGGCTGCTTCTTTTTGGGTGGTGATGTCGGCTCCGACTGCAACTTCAATCACATCATCAAAGCCAAGGGCTTTGAGCGCTCCTACCAAATTATTTACCGTGCCGCCAAATTGACCGACAATTGCCGGAGCGACCATGGCAATGACTTTTTGGTCGGTGTCTTTGAGCTTTCTTAACACATCAATCATTTGTGAGCGTTCAACAATAGCGCCAAACGGGCAAGATTTTAGGCATTTGCCGCAAGAAATGCATTTGGAAACGTCAATATGCTCTTTGCCTTGGGCGTCTTTGGAAATAGCACCGACCGGGCAAGAATCTTCACAAGGAATAACATTTTTGATGATGGCTGAATATGGGCAAACATCATGACAACGTCCACATTTGATACAAGTATCTTGGTCGATAAAGGCTTTGCCATTAACAAAGCTGATGGCTTTTTTAGGGCAGTTGACTTGGCAAGGACGTGCAATGCAAGAACGGCATAGGTCGCTAACAATGTAGCGCTCTTTGCGGCAGGCCATACAAGCCGAGCTGATGACGGAGATTTTGCTTGGCTCCAGCTTTTCTCTCTTTAGGGCTTGTTTGGCATACTCAGATAAGGAAATGTTTTTGCCTTCCTCATCTTCGGGGCAGAAACCTAAAATTGCCATGCAGATTTGACGAACAATGTTGCGGTCATTGGCAATGTCTTGATGATAGCTTTGGGAGCCATCAGGAAAAACTTCAGCCGGAATAGAATCTATTGCGGCAAAACGGTTATTAAAAAAACTTTTGGCAACGCGGGCTAAAATATCGTTGCGAATTGGAAAAAGATTGTTTTTAGGGGTTAACATTTGCTGCTTCCTCATGGTTAAAAAAATATGTTAAGCGGATTATACCGATTGCTTATAAAATTGCAATTATTTTTTAGCTTGCGCAAAAGTAATTTAACCGCTCTTTAACTTGCCCTATGGCACAATAATTAAAAGATGATTGAGGATGTGAAATGGTAATATTTTTTTTGCTGGGAATTGGGTTGGTCGAGTTGGCGCTCTTGGTTGTGTTGTACAAGCAAAAGCAAAGAACCGACGTGCGATTACATGATTTGAAAAATACGCTGACAAATTTTCAGGGCGTGGCGTTTTTGCTTAAACAAAATCCTAAAAAAACTCCGGAATACGAAGACTTGTTGGTTGAAATTTCGCAACGTGCTTGTCAACAAATTAAAGAAATTTTTGCCGGATGTAAACATGGAAACACCGTATTGGCGCTTAATGCGGTGGTGGATGAAATGCAAAAAACCTGGCAAGTTTCTTTGCCCGAAAATGTGACTATGGAAGTGGAAATGGCCGGGGATGATTTGTTGGTTTGGGGAGATAAAATCAGTTTAGAACGTCTTTTGGATAATTTGGTGCAAAATGCCTGCAGGGCCATGCCGCAGGGCGGAAAAATAAAAATTACTTGCAAAGAAACCGATCTCTCGACCAAAAAGCTGAAAAACTGCGTGATTAAGGGCTTGGTCGGAAAATGTGTGATGCTTACCGTGCAAGATGAAGGCGAGGGAATTGCACCGACTTTATTTAAGAAAATTTTCAGGCCTTTCTTTAGCACCTTTAGGCACGGTGTCGGTTTGGGGCTTACTTCGGTTGGGCAAATTCTCAAACGTTGCCAGGCGTCTTTGGCACTGAAGAGTGCTCCAAAACAAGGTAGCCGTTTTTGTATTTATTTTCCGTCGGTGGAGAATTTTTCTTCACATACAAAAATGCTGATTGTGGACGATGATGGCCTGCAACGAGCCTTGTTAAAAGAAATTTTGGGCTCTCACGGGCAAATTTGGGTGGCGGCAACCCCTTATGAGGCGATTGCTTTGATGCAGAAAAATCCCGATATCGATTTGTTGATTGCGGATATGTTGATGCCTAATATGAACGGTGATGTACTCTATCATCGTTTGGCAGAGTTTAATCCGGTGCTAAAAGCAGTTTTTTTGAGCGGAAAACCTTGTGATAATGTGCCGGAAAATGCACTGTTTTTGGAGAAGCCGTATCAAATTTCCGAACTAAAAAAAGCAATCTCTCAGCTGTTAGCAAAACAGTATGACTCTTGATAAAATATTATTCAGCGTTTATAACTGAAAATAGTTTGTAGGATAAAAATTAAAATGAGTAGGCAACAAAGCAGTAAAGCAGAAAAATATTTGTTAGATGCCTTGGATCGAATTTCTAAAAATTCGTATGGTTATGCCGTGCTCTATGTTAGTATTTCTAAGCTGAAACCCAAACACAGACATCCCGAATTCGTGAAAATTCTCGGCAGACTTTTTGACAGCGTGGTCGGTAGTGCCCGTGGTACTTTTTATATCATGTCAAATGGCGATTTTGTGATTTTGGGAAAGAATATTACTCAAGAAACAGTAGATGAAGCCGTTGATAAACTGCGTCACGGTTTGTCGGCTGACCCCATCTTACATGGTCAAGATTGCAGCCAGTTTGCAACCGTTTTTGAGTTTCCGGCCAATTTTGTGACATTTTATAAGTATGTTGAAGAAATGCTCGAAAGCGATGTGCAAAATGAGGCTTTGCTCTTGCCGCAAAAACGCCCGATTGAAGCTAATGAAATTGACGGCGTGATTGCCGAGTTGGATGAAATTGATATTGCGGAACTGGTTAAACGCCAAAGCGTGATTAAAATTAAAGGTGCCGGTAAGTTTGAGGTATTGTTTCAAGAATTTTTTGTTGCCGTGAAGGATTTGAGCCTGCAATTTGATAAAAATTTGGATTTGGTCGCTAACCACTGGCTCTTCCTATATATGACGCAAGCTCTGGATAAGAAAACTTTGGCATCGTTTTTTTCGGCAGCGTTGAAAAATTGGCCGAAACAAATCAGCCTTAACTTGAATCTGTCTTCCGTATTTTCGCGTGAGTTTATTGATTTTGCACGTAATTTCTTAAAGCCGGAGCAAAAGGTTTTGGTTGAAGTGCAGTTGATGGATGTGTTTAATAATTTGCCTTTGTATTTTGAGGCAAAGGAAATTTTAAACCAAGGCGGGCACAAAATGGTGTTGGATGAAGTGCAACCGGCAGCTCTGAAAATGCTTAATTTGAAGACACTTAAACCCGATATGGTTAAACTTTTTTGGGAGCCTTTACTCGAATTTGAACCGTTTAATCCCAAATATAAAGAAATTATTGATACTCTCGGAAAAGAAAATTTTATTTTGGCAAAGTGTGATTCCCAAGCGGCCTTGAAATGGGGCATCTCGTACGGAATTACAACTTTTCAGGGGCCGTTTATGGATAATATCGAAACGGCGGTTATTCGCGGTAAGTGCCCTGATGCGGCAAAATGTTCGGCGCAACAATGCCTGAAGAGAAGAAAATCACTTTCGGCTTTGATGAAGGCCGGTTGTACGCATCCGGAAATTTTGGAAGACATGTTGTAATAGGGGTTGGCAGATGTTTTTATTTGGCAAAAATACACCGAGTTTACCGGAAAAAATTAAGACCCCTCCCGCAGAACAGGTTAATTTGAAAAAAGATACCTTGATTTTGGATTATCTTTCTAAAATTGATGCAGAGCGTAATAATTTCGGGGCATTGTATATTTATATCAGCAAGTTGAAAAGCGCAAAGCTGAAGTCTTTGCAACGACAAAATTTAATCGAGACTTTTGAAAACGTTACGCAGAAAAACGGCGGCGAAATCTTTGGGCTGCCAAATGAGGATATGGTTATCTTTTTTAACAAAAAAGCCAGTGAGGAAATGCAGGCTTGTTTGGTGAAAGTGCGTTTTATTTTTCATGATGATCCTTTTTTGGCAAATGTGTTTGATTTGGAACAAGCCGGATTTGTAAAGTTTTATGATTTGGCCAATGAGGTTGGCGAGTTTAGAAGTGCTCTCAAAAATCTGATGGATCATTTGGTGCAAGAGCAAAATCTTACAGCTAAAGGCGGAACATATTCTCCAAGGCAAGCGTCTGCCATGATGCCTACTTCTCGCAAGTTGCGCCGAGAATTAACCCCAAGTATGTTGGCAAAAGTGCAAAAGGCCTTGGCTATGGCCGATTTTTCCAGCTTGATTCGGCGGCAATCGGTGTGTGCGGTTATCGGAAAATCTCCTCCGCAAATGATTTTTGATGAAGTCTTTGTTTCGATTGCCGATTTACGTGATACGCTGTTGCCGGATGTGGATTTAACGGCTAATCCATGGTTGTTTTTGCACCTGACAGAGACTTTGGATAAAAGGGTTTTGGCCAGTGTCGGACAACATGATGATGGTTCGTTGAACAGCAACTTTAGCCTGAATCTGAACGTTTCAACGATTTTGTCAGATGATTTTTTGGCCTTTGATGATAACATCAATCCGTCTATGCGATCGAGTATTGTGCTGGAATTGCAATTGGTTGATATTTTTAATGATATTAAGGCATTTATTTTGGCTAAGACCTTTGCGCAATATAGAGGGTATAAAATCTGTATTGACGGTATTACGGTTGATAAATTGAAATATATTGATCGTGAGCAATTAGACTGTGATTTGCTGAAGATTATTTGGCATCCGTCGTTTATGGATATGGTGCAGGAAGATGCGCATTTTACCGATTATGTTAATCGGGCGGAACGTGCCAAGATGATTTTGTGCCGTGTGGATGATCCTAATGCGGTGGAAATCGGTAACTCTTTGGGAATTAACCTGTATCAGGGGCGCTATATTCAACGGCTTTTGGCCGCTCAGCCCAAAAAAACACTATTCAAGATTAAATAAAAAAAAGAGCTCTCAATGGGCTCTTTTTATTTGAAATGTTGCGGTGAGGTTAGTCGCTAATTTCGGCCTCGTAGGCGTGGACGATTTCATCATCTTCTTCATCGTTGGTGCGGGCTAGCTCGCAAACTAAAAGTTTGTCGGCGTCTTGCAAGCTATCTAACACATCTTCACTAATATCGTTTAATTCAATAATGTCGTTGTCATTGCGGTAGAGCAAGGCGGATTTTTCATCAAAGTCAATTTCAATATGCGGATTTTGAGGTTCGCCATCATGTTGATACAACAAGAGCATTACTTCATCTTCATCATTAAGCAAAAAGTCAAAGGTTTCAAAGTCTTTACTATCCATAGCGGTATCCTTTTAATTCTGTTTCTTATTTTTATATTACTCAAAAATAGTGGATTTACAAGACTTATATTCAGAGGTGTGTTCAACTTGATATTCTTGCTTGCATTATTTGATGTTATCCTTTTTACTGAAATTAGAGGAGTACACATGCAAAAATTAATGAACCAACTCATAGAGCTTTTAAAATGGCCGGCCGCCTTGTTTATGTTGGTTTCAATGCCGGCGTTGTTTCAATCTTTGGCGTGGTTCAAATTTATGCAGTTGAAGTATTTTGCCATGTTTGGCGGCTTTTTTGCCTATTTTATTTCTAAGAGTATGTCAGATGCTTCCTTGAAAGCAAATATGCAGATTTTGGCGCATGAGTTGACACATGCTTTTTTTGCTTTGCTGACTTTTCATAAGGTGAAAAGCATTAAATTGGCCGAGGACCAATCCGGCGGTGCAATGAGTTTTGAAGGAGAGGGAAATTGGCTGATTGTGGTGGCACCTTATTTCTTTCCTTTGTTTGCCTTTTTTGCCATGTTGTTTATTCCCTTTTTGACGCCCTATGTGCCGGCATTGTTGATTAATGCCGTTATTGGCTATTTGGCAGCATATCATTTGGATACAGTCGCATCGCAAATTAACGAAAAGCAAACCGATTTTGCTAAAGTTTCAGCCAAGTTTTGCTGGATGTTTTTGCCCGGAGCCAATTTGTGGGTCGTTGGGTGTTTGTTGGCCTACAACAGTAAACAATGGCTCGGTGTTGCCCAATATCGAAAATTGGTCTTCTGGCTGATGGATAAAAATTGGCAGACGCTTAATAATTGGCTCTTCTAAAAACTCAGCGTGCAAGTATCGGCATTGAGGCAACCTTTAATGCCTAAGGGGACAATTCGTCTTTCCTCAAAGTGACCCCAAGGGAAATGTTTGATAACGGGCATATGCAAATCTTCGCAGAAATAATCAATGATTTGGTCAATGGTGTTATCTTCCTCATAGCGAATAATACATTCGTTAAAGCCGCCGAAAACAATTCCTTTTAGGCGTTCAAAATTGGGTTGTTGACGAATTTGGAGCAGCATGGAATCTATACGGTAAGTGCGTTCGCCAATATCTTCGATGAGAAGAATTTTGTCGGTTAAGTCCGGAAAATACGGTGTGCCGGCAAGGTTACGAAGCATGCTTAAACAGCCTCCGACCAATATGCCTTCGGCCGTTCCCGGACGGACGGTTTCTCCGCCTTGGATAGAGTGATAATTGCCCGATATGATGTTTGGCATATCAATCGCGGCTTGAGGACGAATTTTGCCATATCGGAAATCATATGCCAAAGAAAAACCATTGAAGCCCGGATTGTTGCTTAAACTTTGCATGGCAATTTGCAAGGTGGAGGCATCGCTGATTCCAAAAATCGGGGTTGGGTTGCGGCGCAGGGCTTCGTAATCTATGTAAGGCAACATATATTGGGCACCGGCACCACCCGTGGCGCAAAAAATGGCTTTGATTTCTTTATCGCGAATAAAGTTGTTTAAATCCGCCGCTCGGTTTTGCGGTGTGCCGCCCATGTGGCGAAATTTGTCATAGACATGGGCGCCGATGACTACTTGTAAGCCTAAGCTCTTGAGATATTCAATAGCTAATTGGGCCGCATCTTTAGGGTTTATGCCCCGATTATGTTTAAGTGATTTTTTGAGTTCCGGATCAAGCGGGGTTTGAAAGTCTAAAAAATTAGACGGCGTGATAATACCTACTTTGTCTCTCGGGTTGAGCTTAAACATTATTTTAGTTCCTCTAAAATCGTTTTGCAAAAGTCTGGAAGAGAGTTGTCTCTTGCGCCCATAATCACAATGCGGTCATGAGGACGGGCATGGGACAGAATAAACTGTTTGGCCTCATCACGGGTAGCGAAATAGTGGGCTTGTTTGCCTTGATTTTGAGCGTGTTGAATTAAGTCGCGTGAGGAGATGTCGCGAGTGACGGTGCCGCCGGCAAAATAAATCTCAGGCATAAGCAGAATATCTTCATCGCTCATTTGGGCACAAAATTCATCAATGATTTGTTTGCCCATCATCCGCATGGGCGAAAAGCCGTGTGGTTGGAACATAAAAATCAAGCGCCCCGGATAATTCTTGAGGGCTGAGACAGAGGCTTTGACTTTATCGGGATTGTGAGCAAAGTCATCAATTACCATGATGTCATTATGAGTGCCGATAATTTCTAAGCGGCGGTGAGTGCCTAGAAATTCTTCCAAGGCTTTGGCGGCTTGCAATTTATCAACACCTAAAAATGAGCAAGCGGCAATGGCAGAGAGGGCATTGGCGACATTGAAGTTACCAATCAATTTTAGGGTAAAGGTTTGGTCGCAAAAACGATATTGCGTTCCATGGGGAAGTGCTTTGATGTCTGAGGCATAAAAGTCAGCACTCTTATCGATGATGGAAAATTTGACTGTGCGAACATTGGTGCTTTTTATATCGGCACAAGCCGGACAATCGGCATTGATAACAACACCGCCACGGGCACGATTGGCAAAGTCGGAAAAGAGTTTTTGCAATTCGGGAATCGGTTTGTGGTCAATCGAGATATTGTTGATGACGGCGACAAGAGGATGATATTTTTCAATCGAGCCATCGCTCTCATCGGCCTCAATAACGCAAGTTTCTCCCGGATTATAGATAATATTTGGAATGCCCGGACGGTCGGCATAGTTGAGCATTAGACCGCCATCAATCACGCAGGGATTTAAGCCTAATTTATCCAATATAAAACCAATCATGGCGGTGACGGTGGTTTTGCCGCTGGTGCCCCCGACGGCTATATTCTTGGGATAACGGTGAAAAATTTCTGCCAGCAAGTCTGAACGTTTTTGGATGGGAATATTTTTTTCCAGAGCAGCTTTGACATCGGGAATCGAATCTTCAACGGCGGTGGAAACATATAAGGTTTCAACATCTGACGTGATGGCGGAACCGTCTTGCGGGTAAATTTTGATACCTAAGTTTTCAAGGGCTTTCTTGTTGTCTTGGTCTTTGCCTTGGTCAAAACTGCGATCACTACCTTGAACCTCATAGCCAAGGTGTAATAATACCTGAGCTAAAGCGCTCATACCGCTGCCCGAAATTCCGCAGAAACTTTTTTTAGTCATGTGTTTGTCCTTATATTAGAGTACGTCCAGAGCCTGTTGTTCTCTGGCTTTCATTATGGTTAAATTTTTGTATTCAATGGTGATGTAACTTTTGCCTTGTCCGTCCACATTGACACTTAATGCCGCGCCGACTTGTCCGTTCTCAAAAGTGGCATATAAAAAGGCTTGTCCGTTTTGGAGCTCTTTTAAGAAATTGGGGTTGCCGATGGCTTGTTCTTGTTGCACGGTTTCGGTTTTGCCGTTGCCTAAGGGCTTATCCACGTTAATCACATTCGGGGTATAAAATTGTTGGGCGTTGCCGTATTTTTCTTCAAGCAATTTGTAATATTGATTGTAAAGCGAAAGAATTTTTTCAGCTGAGGGGGTATCATCTAAAAAATTGCCGTAAGCAATCATGCGCCACAGCTCATTTTCTATGCCGAAAGTTAAAATGACTTCTCGGAATACACGGATGTTTTTGGGTAAGTGTGTGGCCGAAAAATTATTGACATAATCTTTTTGACCGACGGAAGTCAGAATAACGCCTTCGCCTTTTACTTCGTCATAACTGGCTCCCCATGTCAGGCCGAAAGGTGCCGGTTCTTTGTCTTTGAGTGTTTTGTCGGCGGTGGCGGAAGAAGATTTGCTTTGTCTGATTCTTTTTTGATGAGAGCGGAGCAGCGGAGAGTCAACCTTAATTTCTTTGGGTTTGGCGTTGAGTAATTGGCTGGCGGAATCTTTGGCAGATTCAGCGCTCTCTTCGGTCTTGATTTCGTCGGAGATGAGCATCGTGTCATAAAAATTGTCAGCCGTGCTTTGGGCTGAAAGTTTGTGGATGCCGATGCCTAAGAGAATGACCGTTAAGCCGATTATGCAAAATTTATTGTTCATGATTTTATCCTTGTTGATTTTTAAGAAAAAAATTGAACAGTGTTCATTTTTGTTCTAGTATAATGTTAATTTACAAATTTTAGGTTAATATCAGATATAAGATGACATTTATAAAAGACAA
>CALXOP010000029.1 GCA_944390035.1 uncultured Alphaproteobacteria bacterium
AATTTTGGGCAGATATTCGGAAATTATCAAGTGATTGATGCTTTGACGACTCTGAGCTATGATAAAAGACGTCCGAAATTTTTTAGAGAAGAACTTTATCAAGCCTTAAAAATTATTGATACTTGGGAGATTGATTATACCAAAATGGAAGGCTCATGGGCCGGTGCTATGGGGCATTTCCAGTTTATGCCGTCAACTTTTAACGCTTATGCAATAGATTATAACGGTGATGGCAAAATTGATATTTGGCACTCGTTTGAAGATGCCGTGGCTTCGGCGGCAAATTATTTGCAACAAGCCGGTTGGAAAAAAGGCGAACCTTGGGGAATGGAAGTTTCTCTGCCGTGGAATTTTGATTATGCCATGAGCGGCAGACAGATTAAAAAATCAGCCGATTTTTGGAAAAAAATGGGCGTCAGAGCCAAAAGGGGCGTCGAATTTCCCAAAGATGGCGAGAGTTTGTGGGCCGTGATTGTGCCGGAAGGCAAAAAAGGCAAAGCATTTTTAGTAGGGCAGAATTTCGATGTGATTATGAAATGGAATAAGTCTGAAAATTATGCCTTGGCTATTGGTATTTTGGCAGATTATGTCAAAAATCAAACGAAATGGAAGGCCATAGATAAGACACCGGCAGAAAGATTAAAATCTGATGATGTGTTAAAAATTCAGGCCTTTCTTAATAAACTCGGGTTCGGAAAGTTATCTGAAGACGGGCAGCTCGGCTCAAAAACCAGAATTGCTATTCAAAAAATGCAGGTGAAAGCCAAAATGCCGGCAGACGGGTATCCTGATTATCAACTCTTAAATAAAATAAATAAGTATAATCCGGATATTGGCTTTGCCGTGCCGGTGCAACCGCAAAAATTACACAGCCGGAAATAAGGTCTTTACGAAGGCAAAAAAAGCGTTTAGATTGTAACAAATTCTAAAATTTTAGGAACAATAAATGAGACTTAATAAAGTATATGTTTTGTTTTGCCTGTTTGTGCTTGCTTTGACGGGGTGCGCAAGCAATAAGGTCGATTTGTCTGATTCGCCTTATTCTCAGGCGGCGGCAATTAAGGGACAGGGCGGAAGTTATAAGGTCGGCTCTCCTTATCAAATCAGCGGTCAATGGTATTATCCGAAAGAAGATTACAGCTATTCGGAAGTGGGTATTGCTTCTTGGTATGGCAGTGATTTCCATAACAAAAAAACCGCTAATGGCGAAAATTATGATATGCATACTCTAACCGCCGCGCACAGAACTTTGCCTTTGCCGTCAATCGTGAGAGTAACAAACTTGGAAAACGGTCGCTCCTTGGTGTTGAGAGTAAACGATCGCGGCCCTTATGCCAAAAACAGAATTATTGATGTGTCTAAAAGAGCGGCACAACTCTTGGGTTTTCAGACACAAGGAACGGCTAAGGTTCGGGTCGAGGTCTTGGAAGATGAAAGCAAAGAGCTCAAAGCAGCTTTGCTAAACGAACCTATGCCTACCAGATATGAACCGACAAAAACAACTCCCGTCTATACTCAAAATATTAATGTGCCCAAAAAGCAAATAGAGGTTTTTAAGGTGAGTGAGCCCGAAGTGGCCTATAATACAAAGGCAGGCGGAAAACAATATTTTGTGCAGGCAGGGGCTTTTTCAAAAGCTGACAGTGCCAATAATTTGAGCAAAAAATTGACTCAATTCGGAAATGTTAAGGTGGCACAAGCCGATGTGAACGGTAAAAGATTTTATCGTGTTCGGCTCGGGCCATACAGTTTTGCCGAAGAAGCTGAAGTAACTTTGGCAAAAGTTAAAAATTATGGTATTCAAAATGCAAGTGTCGTCCGTGATTAATTGCTAAAATAAGGATTGAAGTAAAATGACTTTGAAAAATAAATTATCTTGTGGGGTGTTTGCCGGAATTTTGATGTTGACGGCAAGTCAGGCTCATGCATTGGAAACAACCGCTCGTAACGTGATTTTGATGGATTATGATACCGGGCAAATTTTGTTTGCAAAAGACCATCAAAAAATGGTGCCGCCGGCATCAATGAGTAAGTTGATGACCGTTTATATTATTTTTTCAAAATTAAAAGACGGTTCTTTGTCTTTGGACGATACTTTTACGGTGAGTGAAAATGCTTGGCGTAAGGGTGGTGCTGCCAGCGGCGGTTCAACCATGTTTTTGAATATCGGCGAAAATGTTCGGGTTGAGGATTTGATTAAGGGTATCATTATTCAATCAGGCAATGATGCTTGTATTGTGGCGGCTGAAAATTTGGCGGGAAGCGAAGAAGATTTTGCGGTTATTATGAACAAAGTCGCTCGTAAAATCGGGTTGAAAAACAGTTCATTTGCCAATGCTACCGGTTTGCCGGATCCAAATCACAGAATGTCGGTTGAAGATTTGGCAATTTTGGCACGCCATATCATTAAAGAATTTCCGGGATATTACTATCTGTTTTCGCAAAAAACATTTACCCATAACAATATTACACAAGGCAACAGAAATCCGTTGCTCTATTCAATGCCGGGGGCTGATGGCTTGAAAACCGGACATACCGAAGAAGCCGGATTTAGCTTGACAGCTTCGGTAAAACGCGGTGACAGACGATTGATTGAAGTTATGACCGGAACAAAAAGTAACAAAGAACGCTCTGAAGAATCCGGCAAAATTATGAATTACGGCTTTAGAGAATTTGATAATTATGATGTTTTGGCTCAAGGTCAAAAAGTGGCCGATATTCCGGTTTGGTTCGGAGAACAAAAAGAAATCGGTTTAGTTGTGGCCGAAAATCTGAAACTGACATTGAAGAAGAATAAAGCTGCCGATGTAAAGATGACCGCCGTTTATAACAAACCGGTAAAAGCTCCGATTAAGAAAGGGGATAAATTAGGCGTTGTTAAAATTGAAATTCCAGGACAACCCAGTATCGAAGTTCCGTTGCTTGCTGACAGAGATGTGGCAAAACTCGGTCTCTTTGGTAAAATCAGTGAAAATTTGAAGTATTTAATTTTCGGAGAAAACTAGGATGTCTTCCCTTAAAGGCAAGGTTGTTACAAAAGACGGGATAGAAGGCGAGGAAATTCCACAATTGGAGTTTCCTTTTCCGCCGGTGCCGCGTCCAAAGGGCAAGTTTATTACCTTTGAGGGAGGTGAAGGCTCGGGAAAATCAACCCAACTTAAATTGTTGGGCGATTTTTTGCACCAACGCAAAATAAATAATATCCTCTCCAAAGAGCCGGGCGGTACGGAAATCGGACAAGAGTTGCGCCGCCTTTTGGTGACGGGAGATAAAGATAAGTTTGATGCCGTGGCAGAATGTTTGCTCTATTATGCCGACAGGCGTATTCATTTGACTAATAAAGTTTGGCCGGCCCTTAACGACGGCGTGTGGGTGCTGAGTGACAGATTTGCCGATTCAACCGTGGCTTATCAATATTACGGATATGATAAAAAAGTTTCCTTGGAAAGCCTTAAAATGCTCTATGAAGTGACGGTTGGCGATTTTAAGCCCGATTTGACCATTTTGTTTGATTTGGATCCTAAAATCGGTTTGGAACGTTCTTATAAAAAAGCTCTCAATATGGAAGTGAAGGAAACCAGGTTCGAGGACAGAGGATTGGAATTTCACAATCGTTTGCGTGAGGGCTATTTGGAATTGGCCGCACAAGATAAGAAAAGATTTGTGGTATTGAATGCCAATAAGTCTATTGAAGATTTGCACCATGAGGTTATCAGAGTTATTGCCGAGAGGTTTAAAATCTGATGCAGGATGATGAAAAAGTAAATATTAATCCCAAAGACAATACTTATTTGCTGGGGCAAGAAAAAGCCGAACAAATTCTGCTCAATGCCTGGAAAAATAATTCGTTGCACAATTCTTGGCTGCTTAGCGGGGTCGAGGGAATTGGTAAAGCCACGCTGGCTTATCGATTTGCCAGATTTTTGTTGGCGGCAGATTGGGAAAAACGTGCTCAATACACTTCTTTGGAAATCAGCGAAAATAATCCGGTTTATAAGCTCATTTTGAATAACGCTCATCCGGATTTGAAAATTGTGGAAAGAGATTATACCGATACGGATAAACGCAAAATCTTAAAAGCAATTAAAGACGGCGAGCAACTCTCGGATGAAGAAATGCGAAATCTTAAAAAGTCGGCCTTTATCAGAGTTGATGATGTGCGCACAATTAATGAGTTTTTGACGAAGCGTTCGGCAGATAATAATTGGCGGATTGTGATTATTGACAGTATTGATGATATGAACCCGGCCAGTGCCAATGCGGTTTTGAAAATTTTGGAGGAGCCGCCTTATAAAACCGTTATGCTGCTTATTAGCCACAATCCCGATAGATTGTTGCCGACAATTAAATCGCGCTGTGCAAAGTTGGAGATGCAGCCTCTGAATGATAATAATGTGGCCAGCTTGCTCAGGCGTTATCGTCCATCCTTGAGCGAAAAGGTGATTCAGAACTTGGTTAAGATTGCGTCGGGGAGTATCGGAAAGGCAATTATTTATGCCGATAATGAGGCATTGACCAAATATGATGAGTTGTGTAAAATCGTTTATGCCAAAAATAAATTCAGCATCAGCGATTTGCTCAAGTTTTGCGACGGAGCCGTCAGCGATGAAGAAAATTATTATTTGGTGCAGGAGATTATTTTGAAGTTTATTGCCGAAAACGTCAAAACCTGCGAACGCCCCGACGAAGTTGCCGGGGCTTGGGATAACGCTATCAAAGTGTTTAATGAAACAGATCGCTTGAATTTGGATAAAAAACAGGCTTTGATTAATGTTATTACCCATTTGGTGAAAGTGATATAAAAAAGGAGAGCTATGTTAGTCGACAGCCATTGTCATTTGGATTTTAATGATTTTGAAGATGATTTTGAGGATATTTTACTCAGAGCCAAGGAAAACGGTGTGACCGCAATGTTGAATGCCGGAAACAATATTAATGAGTTGGATAATCAGTTGGCTTTGTCGGAGAAATATCCGTTTATTTATACGGCGGTCGGGGTACATCCGGATAAT
This sequence comes from uncultured Alphaproteobacteria bacterium, assembly GCA_944390035.1. Lineage (GTDB taxonomy): Bacteria > Pseudomonadota > Alphaproteobacteria > RF32 > CAG-239 > Scatocola. Next base: position 5,013 of record CALXOP010000029.1, read on the forward strand.
GCCGGCGAATATGAAAATATTACGGCTGAGGATTTAATTGCCAAAACAAATCATAAAAAAGTAGTGGCTATTGGTGAGTGCGGCTTGGACTATTATTATGATAATTGTCCGCGAGATATTCAGATAAAAGTGTTTAAGGAACATATTAGAGCTGCGCAAGAAACTGGTTTGCCGTTGATTATTCATACCCGTGAAGCTGAAGATGATACGATGAATTTGTTGGGTGAGGCTTATAAACAAAAGCAATTTAGCGGAGAATTCCACTGCTTTACCGGTTCGCAGAAATTGGCAGATTTCGGCTTGTTGATTGGTTTTTATCTGTCAGCTTCGGGAATTATTACTTTTAACAAGAGTTCGGATTTGCGAGATATTTTTGCTAAGTTGCCAGAGGATAGAATTTTGGTGGAAACAGATTCTCCTTTCCTGGCACCGGTTCCCAAAAGAGGGCGTCGAAATGAGCCGTCTTTTGTGTTGCATACGGCCGAAAAGTTGGCGCAAATCAGAGATATTCCTTTAGAGAAATTGGCGCAAATTACGTCAGATAACTTTTATAATCTGTTTCGTAAAGCCAGCGATAAAGGGAGATATGCGTTCAAATGAAACAATTGGTGATTTTGGGCAGCGGCGCAGCGCCCGGAGTGCCGTCGTTGGGGCGCGGATGGGGCGTGTGCGATCCTTGTAATCCTAAAAATGTGCGCTCTCGCTCGTCGGCATACTTGGACTATGACGGTATTAAAATTTTGATTGATACGTCGCCCGATTTGAGACAGCAGCTGTTGGCTAATAATATTCGCTGCTTGGATGGTATTTTGTATACGCATGCTCATGCCGACCATATTCACGGAATAGATGATATTCGTGAGATTAATCGGATTATTCGCCAAAATCTGAACTTTTATGCCGGAGAGAAAACTACTCGCTATATTAAGCATAATTTTTCATATTTGTTGGCAAAGCCCAATAGGGTGAATGATGTGGTTCGTTTGCCAAGTTTGGTGCCAAACGTGATTAAAGCTAATCATCCCTTTGAAATTAAAGGGTTGAAAGTTATGCCGATTAAGCTCTTGGAGCATTGTCCCGAATGCTTGGGCTATGTGTTTAATGACGGGGAAATTGTTTATATTGCCGATTTTAAACTGATTGCCGAAAGTGGATATAAACGGATTTTGCAGAGGCCGAAGCTCTTAGTTCTGCCTTTGACAACGCCTTATGGACAACCGGCGCATGCCGGCTTGGATGTGGTGCTTGAGGTTATTAAAAGAATTAATCCCGAAAAAGCCGTTATTAACCATATGGCAACCGAATGCGATTATAATGAAATTATGAATTTGACGCCGGAAAACGTGGTGCCGGCTTATGATAATATGTGTATTGATATTGATTAAGAGGTGAGGGTAATATGCTTTGTATTTATCATGTGGCAGATAGTGACGGTAAGGGGTCGGGTGCTATTGTGCGTACCGTCTATCCCGAAATTGAGCTTTTGGGGCTTAATCATGATATGGAAATTCCTTATGATGAAATACGTAAGCATGACAAAGTGATTGTGTGTGATTTTGCCTTACCGATTGATTTTATGTTTGAGTTAAACGACAAAATTGACTTGACTTGGATTGACCACCATGCGTCGGTTATTAATGAATATAATGATAAGATGGCGACCGGGCGCTATAAAGAAATTAAAGGTTTAAGAAAAATCGGAACGGCGGCTATTGTTTTGACTTGGCAATATTTTTATCCCCAAAAGGAAGTGCCGGAAGGGGTTGTCTTGCTTGGAAAAAATGACGTGTTTGATTTGAAAGATGACAGAGTACGTCCGTTTGAATATGCTTTTCAGGCCAATGGCGTTAATAAACCAACCGATGAAATTTGGGATAAATTGTTTGACGGGCGCTTATCGGTCGCCGAAACGGTTGAAAAAGGACGGGCGATTTTATCGTGGATTAGAGTCCGCAACTACCGCTTGGTCAGAAGTATGGCCTTTGAGAGCGAATATAAAGGTTTGAAATGTATTTGTGCCAATATGCCGCAAGGATATTCCGAATTCTTTGATTCTTTGGAAAATATTAAAGACTATGACTTTATGGTTAATTTCTTCATGAATAAGAAAAATCGTTGGAATTTGTCTTTTTACAGCGACAAAGAAAATGTTGACGTGTCTAAGATTGCGGCAGAATTCGGCGGTGGCGGTCATCAACACGCGGCCGGGGCATCAAAGTTGGAAAAATTGCCCGATTTCTTATTGAAGAAAAAATAATTTTATCCTGTCTTGCTTGAAACTTGTTCGATACTATCTATTTTTTATTGAGTTAGTCAGAGAGAGGAAGTTATGCAATTTAATTGTTATATGCCAACCAAGGTGATTTTCGGCGCAGGACGCTTGGGTGAATTGGCAAATTTGGAAATGCCCGGAAAAAAAGCTCTTATTTTGATTACTTGCGGCAATTCAATGCGCAGGCTCGGGTATTTGAACCGCGTGCAAGAATTGTTGAGTGTTAACGGAATTGATTCCGTTGTGTTTGGCAAAATTTTGCCCAATCCGATAGAACAACATGTGCTGGAAGCAGCCTCTTTGGCGAGAAAAGAAAAATGCGATTTTATTATCGGATTAGGGGGCGGTAGTGCCATTGACTCGGCAAAGGCAACAGCCATAATGGTGAACAACGGCGAACATACTTACTGGGATTATATTAAGGGAAAGGCCGAGATTAAAAATAAAGTATTGCCGATTATTGCTATTCCGACCACTGCCGGTACGGGGACGGAAACCGACCCGTGGACGGTGATTACCAACACCAATACAAATGAAAAAATCGGTTTTGGATGTGATCAAACATTTCCTTTATTTTCGATTGTCGATCCGGAATTGACACTGTCGGTTCCGGCTCCTTTTACGGCTTATCAAGGTATGGATGCCTTATTTCATGCGGTGGAAGGGTATTTGTCGCTGAAAGCGCAACCTATCAGTGATTTGTTTGCGCTGGATTCAATCTTAAGAATTGCTACTTTTTTGCCCAAGGCCGTGCAAAACGGTGCAGATTTGCAAGCCAGAGAGCAAGTGCTCTGGGCCAGTACGCAAGGCGGAATTGTTGAGAGTTTATCCAGCTGTATTTCCGAGCATTCTTTAGAGCATGCTTTATCGGCGTTTTTTCCTGAACTGCCGCATGGGGCAGGGTTGGTCGCACTTTCGGTGCCTTATTTTTCAAAAATTTTAGAGCTTAATCGCGATAGAGTTGCAAAGCGCTATATGAATATGGCAAAGGCTATGGGGGAGCCGGGAGCCAATCCTGAAGAATTTATTGTGGCGATTCAAAAGATTATTAAATCTATCGGTTTGAGTAATTTGGCGCTGTCGGCTTGGGGCGTAAGTCGTGATGATGCCGAAAAACTGGCGGAAAACTCATTCTTGGCAATGGGTGGATTGTACAATATGGATCCGGTTCGCTTGACTAAACAAGATGCTATAGAAATCTTAAAAGCGGCAATCTTCTGATTTTTGGCTGAAAGTCTATTTGATAAACAGGTGGAAAAGGCTTTTTTTACTTGTTAATTGGTAAAATCTGTGTAAAATTAGGCAGTATTTTGGCTTAAAATAATAAAAATCGGAGAAAACTTCATGTCAAAAATTTTAGTTACTTCTGCATTGCCTTATGTTAACGGCGTTCCTCATCTGGGACATATGGTTGGTTGCTTGTTGCCGTCTGATGTTTATGCAAGGTATATGCGAATGATGGGACATGAAGTCTTGTATATTTGCGGAACCGATGAACACGGCACGCCTTCTGAAGTCGGTGCGGCTAAGGAAGGGATGGATGTTGCTGATTATTGCCTCAAATATCATAATCGTCATAAAGAAGCCTATAAGGCGTTTAATCTGTCGTTTGATTATTTCGGCAGAACCAGTAGTGACCAAAACAAAGAGATGACCTATCATATCTTTGAACAATTGGATAAAAACGGATTTATTGAAGAGCACAGTATTAAACAAATTTTTTCAATAGATGATAATCGTTTCTTGCCGGACAGATATGTGACCGGAACTTGCCCGCATTGCGGCTATGAAAAAGCTCGCGGTGATCAATGCGAAAATTGTACCAAAGTTTTGGAGCCAACCGAGCTGATTAATCCTCGCAGCACCATTTCCGGTTCAACTAATTTGGAAATCAGAGAAACCAAGCATTTGTTCTTGAATTTGCCTTTGTTGGAAGAAAAATTGGCCGCTTGGGTTAAGAGTAAAGAGCCGTTTTGGCCGGATGTGGCTTATTCCATTGCGCAAAAATGGCTCAAAGAAGGGTTGAAACCCAGATGCATTACGCGCGATTTGAAATGGGGATTCCCGGTTAATAAACCAGGATTTGAAGACAAAGTCTTTTATGTTTGGTTTGATGCCCCAATCGGCTATATCGGTATTACCAAACAATGGTCTGATGAAAATCCTCAAACCAGAAATTGGAAAGACTGGTGGCTCGATGCCAAAGATGTGCGCTATGTTCAATTTATGGGCAAAGATAATGTACCTTTCCACTCAATTTCTTTTCCAGCGACTTTGCTCGGAACCGGTGAAAACTGGACAAAGGTGGATTATTTGAAAGGGATGAGCTATTTGACCTTTGAAGGCGGAAAATTCTCAAAATCCGAGAACAGAGGTGTCTTTGCCGAAGATGCCATAAAAGAATTTCCGGCTGATTATTGGCGTTATTGGCTGATGGCGAACGCGCCGGAAGCATCAGATTCCAGCTTTACTTTTGATTTGTTTGCCGGAACCGTAAATAAAGACTTGAACGGTGTCTTGGGCAATTTTGTTTCACGCGTGATGAAAATGACAGCTTCTAAAATCGGTTCGGCCGTTCCTCAAGCAGGGAAGTGGCTCGAGGTTGACAAGCAATTGATTGCCGATTTGCAAGAAAAAGTCGAAAATTATTGCAAATATATGGAAAATCTGGAGTTCAAGAAAGCTCTTGCCGAATTGCGTGCCATTTGGGTGGATGGCAATAACTATATTTCGGTAACCGAACCGTGGACCGTTATTAAAACCGACCCGCAGAGAGCTGCGGCTATTTTGAATATTTGCTTGAACCTCATCAGAATCTATGCCGTTTTGTCTGATCCGATTATGCCTGAAACTGCCGAAAAAATGTTGGCTAAGTTAGGTTTGGATAAAACAGCAATCACTTCTTTGAAAGATTTTAAGGCCGAAAAAGAAATTAAGGCTTTGAAGGAAGGACAACCCTTTGAGGTCGGAGAGGCTTTGTTTGAGCGCATTGCTCCGGAAAAAATTGAAGAACTCAAGGCAAAATACGGAAGTGAGAAAAAATGAGAAGACGGGAAAATAACGATTTAACACTTCGAGGGTGGAGCGCCTTCTTTCATCGGTTGGCAATGATTTTGTTGTTTCCGTTGAGAAAACCGCTCATCTTTTTCCCTGTCTTATTGATTTTGTTCTTAGCCCCGACTTTTCGCGGGGTCAGACCGGCTGAAGTGCATACGTGGTATTGGGGCAAAATCAAAAGTTATACAGCAAGTGCTTTTTTGTTTGTTAAAAACGAAACCAAAAAGGCTTTGCCTGATAATTTTCAGCTTAAACTCCCTTTGAGTGATGATGATACTGAAGTCAAAGGAACGGATAAATTGGTTGATTATCCGGTGGCTGATGTTAATGCTAATCGAAAAGCAATATTTGCACGAGCAAAAAGCGGCGGGTTTCAACCGGTTGATATTCATAATGAACTGGAACCAGCTCCGGTTGAACAAGAGGGCTTGTTAGATGATAAGAGCCTAACTCCGGAGACTGTAGCGGCTTTGCCACCGGCAGAAAACCTCGAATCTGACAGCACAAAAGATGAAAGTAACGATACCTCATTGGCAGATAAACAAAAACTGCAAAAAAAACTGCCTTTAGTTTATTTGGATGAACCGAAAGAAGTTATAGGTATGGCCAAAGTCTATAACGCTAATGAAGTGGAAGTTGACGGAACATATATTTTCTTGTACGGAATTTATGTTAATCCCGATACCGAAGAAGGTTTGCAGGCCAAAAAGTTTTTGGAAGATGCTTTGAAAAATCAAGTCGTTCGTTGCAGTATTGTGGCTTATACGCTCCAAGATGTGGCAACGGGAATGTGCTATGTCGGTGGGGAAAATATTAATCAACTTTTGGTGAAAAATAAATTTTCTAAAAACGTTGCTCTGTAATCTATTTAACGGGGAAAGCTAATGTGGCAACCGGTTTTAATGATTAACGGATATCTGATTAGTGTACTGGGCGTGGCAATGCTGGTGCCGGCATTGTGCGATATGTATTGGACGAAGTCAGATTGGTCGGCTTTTATGAGCTCGGCAATTATTTGTTTGTTTATTGGTTTGTCATTGTTTTTGGCAAACCGTATGACCATTAAAAAAATTTCACTCCAGCAGGGATATTTGATTACGGTGTTTGGCTGGCTGAGCTTGACGCTGTTGGGAACGCTGCCGTTCTTGATTTCCGGTGCAATACCTGATTTTGCCAATGCCTTTTTTGAGACAATGTCGGGTTTGAGCACAACGGGAGCCACTATTTTGGCCGATGTAGAAGCTCAACCTAAGGCTATTCTTTTGTGGCGGTCAATGCTGAATTGTTTGGGTGGTATAGGAATTGTTATGTTTGCTGTTGCCATGTTGCCCTTTTTGGGAATTGGAGGTATGCAAATCTTTCAGCGTGAGAATTCCGATATAGATGATAAATTTATGCCTAAATTCAATTATATTGCCAAAAGGATTATGATTGTTTATACGCTCTTGGTCGTATCTTGCATTATTTCTTTGTTCTTTGCAGGTATGGGGTGGTTTGATGCTGTTAATCATGCTATGGCGGCAATTGCAACTGGCGGACTTTCTACAAAAAATGCTTCAATTGCGTATTTTGACAGTGTCCAAATAGAATTGGTGCTTTCATTGTTTATGATTTTGGGGTCGCTACCAATGACGTTTTATATTATGGTGGTGCAAAATCAAGATTTGCATTCTTTTAGAACCCAACAAGTTGTGACTTTTTTGAAAGTTTTGGCAGTCTATATTATATTTACCTCAGCGTTGTTGGTGTTTAACGGGGTGTATAATGTGGGAGATGCTTTACGCTATTCTTCTTTTAATATCATTTCAATTGTGACATCTACCGGTTTTGTATCAACCGATTATATGTTATGGGGGGCTTTTTCTTCAACACTCTTTATAATTTTTGCTCTTACAGGTGGGTGTACAGGTTCTACTTCAGGCTCAATTAAAATTTTCAGATGGCAGGTGGTGTTTGCTTTTATTCGGCAAACATTAACTTTGGCGACAGACCCTAATCGCGTTATGCCGGTTAAAATCGGTAAGTTGCTGGTTAGTAATGGTGTTGTGGCATCTGTTTTTGTGTTCTTGGCTTGTTATTTAGTCAGTATCGGTGTGTTAAGTGTTTTGGTGGCACTGACAGGACAACCGTTTGATATTGCTTTTAGTTCTGTGATTGCTTGTTTGACAAACTCCGGTCCTGGTATTGGGAGTGTTATCGGTCCTGTAGGAAATTTTAGCTCGTTGCCAGATATGGCAAAATATATTTTGAGCTTTGCCATGTTGCTTGGCCGTTTGGAAGTTATTACCATTTTTGTAGTTTGCACCAAGAATTTTTGGCGGAAATAATATTTACACGCGTTTTACCTGTTTTTAGTTTTTATATGCTTTAGCCAAAAGAAAAAACTCAATTTAAAATTATTTGACATTTGGTAAAAAATATGCTAAGTTATAACGTGATAAGGTTCAGTTATAATGAGGTATATTATGAGAAAGCAGCTTGTGATAGGATTATCCGTACTCGTGCTTAGCGCTTTTGGCGGCGGGAGTAATTTAAATGTTCATGAACACGCGCAAGCGGCAACCTCTAAATACATACACTTCGTAAGAACTTGTC
>CALXOP010000030.1 GCA_944390035.1 uncultured Alphaproteobacteria bacterium
TTTTTCTTGGCATCGCTCATGGCAATATCGCCTTCGAGCTTAACGGTTGCGTTATCCTTAACCGTCAGCACATCCCAACCCTCAACCGCTTGCGTTCCGTCACCGATGGCATAATCACCCGCGGTCAGGTTGAGTTTTTTGGCTTCCGTGGTGTTGACAAGTGAGCTTTCGTTTAAGGTTGCGTTGAGGCCGCCCACCAATGTCAGGGAGCCTTTGTCTGTCACCTCATCCTTAAATATCTGGCTGTAGTCATACGAGCCGCCCATGGTTGCCGCCGCATGAATAATGATGTTTCCGGTCAGGTAGGCATCTTTATCAAGCTCCAAAATCGCGCCGTCATTGGCCAGCATATTGTTAATCATGGCTTGGGATGCCGCCGTGAGTTTACCACCCGTATTAACCGTTGTGTCTTGGACCAAACCACCACTGGCAACGTTTAACACACCGCCCTCGTTCACCTCGGTGCGATAGGCTTCGGCGCTATCGGCCACGTTCATTGTTCCCCCTTGGTTGATGATGCTGTCTTCCGCCTTGGCGTTTTTGTTAATGTTTAACACACCCTTGTCAGAGGTAATCGTGCGGGCAATTGTGCCCACGCCTTCATTGGCCTCAACTTTTGTGCCGGAAATGTTGATGGTGCCGATGTTTTCAATCGCATTGTTAAACACAACTTGGCTCCCCTCATCTCCGCTTATGGTTATATTGCCACCATAAGGTGACAAGCCTTGATGCGCTGACATCAGATAATTACCGTCGTCTTGGACAATGAATTCATATTTGGCAGGAACACCCTCCAAAAGACCGGAAGGGTCATCAATATAATAGTTCTCACCTTTTTTGGTGACTTCTAATCCCATCTGCTCAAATTGAGGAAGCAGAGTATCAACCTGATTTGCCGGCATAGTATCTTGGTCAACCAAAGCCCAGAATGTACCATTGTCATTTTCAAGATGCATCTGTTGTCCGCCTTGCTCAATAATATAGCCACCCTTGCCATCATCCGTAACCATAGCTCCATTACTTATGGCACTTTGTAAATAAGCTTCAATCAAACTTCCAGACACAATCTTATCATCAAATTGAATCTTACCGCCATTTTGCGCATCCATAGATAAATTACTAGATATTCCTGCCAAATAAATAGCTGAAGACTCTTCTCCATCTGCCCATTTCACCTTATTACCACTAAAGATAGATTGCCCCTTATCGGCCTTAATGGTTAAATCTTGTGTGGTATAAATCGCGCCGCCTTGGGTCTTTTGCCCATCCGCACTGTCCTTAGCCGCCGTGGTTACAACCGAGTTGCCCGTAAAACTGCTGTTGATCAAGGTTAAAGGTGTACCATCATTATAAATTGCGCCACCTTGCGCGTAGGTTCCGGCTTGCGCATAGTTTTCACTAAAATCTCCGGTGATAGTACCTATTTGTGAACTTGAACCCTCATTATAAATCGCCCCGCCTTGAGCATCATCCTCGGCTTGCACAGAATTATTCTCAAAATTTCCGCTGATGTCCCCAATCGTACCATAACTATTATAAATCGCCCCACCTTGAGCATCATCCTCGGCTTGCACAGAATTATTCTCAAAATTTCCGCTGATGTCCCCAATCGTACCATAACTATTATAAATCGCCCCAGCACTGGCAGAAGAACCGGAAGCATAGCTATTATCAAAATTTCCTTCTATATCACCAATCGTACCACTATTAGAAATCGCCCCACCGCTAGCACCAGAAGAACCAGAAGCATAGTTACCCTCAAAATTCCCCGTGATATCACCAATTGTACCCACATTATAAATCGCCCCGCCTCGGGTATAAATATAAAAATACTTTCCTAAAGAATAAGCATAGTTATCCGTAAAATCCCCCGAGATATCGCCAATCACACCACTATTATAAATTGCCCCGCCTTGGGCTTCATCCTCGGCTTGCACAGAATTATTCCTAAAATCTCCGATAATATCACCAAGCATACCACCATTATAAATCGCCCCACCTTCGGCAGAAGAATTTTCAGATTGTGTAGAGTTATTTTCAAAATCTCCCGTAATATTACCAATAATTCCTACATTTCCAATCACCCCACCAGAAGACGAATTTGATGTTGATTTTAGTGAATTATTTTTAAAATTTCCTGAAATATCTCCAATAATTTTATCTTCACTATACAATCCAGTATTTGAAATTATCCCCCCCAAAGAATTATCAGAATTAGTTACAAAACCTTCAAAATTCACATTCTGAATAATTAAATCAGTATTTTTATTGTAAAACTTTATAAATTGCCCATAATTTGAGCCCGTTTGTCCGGTGATGGTAAACCCACCGCCATCAATGATGACCCCCTCAGCCCCGACCACATCAATCGGATTGTTTACATCGGCCGTAATATCGCCATTGAGCACAATCACTTTGCCTGCGTTGCCCGCATCGGCAACCGCAGTTTTCAGCTCACCCCAAGAGCTGACAACAACCTTTTCTTTCCCGCTAATATCCACCAACGCCAAAGCCCCGTTGCTCCTTAGCAATAGGGTCATAATCGTCAAAAACAACCACGACTTTCTCATAGCACACCTCTTCTCTTTCTGAGAATAAGTTATAGACAATAATTATTAATATATTATCACTTTTTTGTACAAATGACAATATTTTTTGAAAGATATAAGGCTACAAAACCTCACGTCTGCCAACATGGTCAGCCGCCGAAATCAAACCTTCTTGCTCCATACGGTCAATAAGCGATGCGGCTCGGTTATAGCCGATTCTCAACTTGCGTTGAATATAGCTGGTTGAAGCTTTTTTATCCTGCTGAACAATCGCCACGGCTTGAGCATATAAGTCATCATCACCGCCGCCGCCAAATTCACCTTTATCAAACACGGCGCCACTATCTTTTTCATTAAGTTCTCCGGCAGTAACGGCCTCAACATATTCCGGCTCTTTTTGCGATTTAATAAATTCAACCACTCCTTCAATTTCGGCATCACTGGCAAAAGCACCGTGAATACGAATAGGACGTAAACCAGCCGGCATATAAAGCATATCACCTTTACCGAGCAATTGTTCGGCACCCTGCTCTCCCAAAATCGTTCGGCTATCGATTTTTGATGTAACTTGAAACGAAATACGGGTCGGGAAGTTTGCCTTAATCGTACCGGTAATAACGTCAACGGACGGACGTTGGGTTGACATAATCAAGTGCAAACCGGCAGCACGCGCCATTTGCGCCAAACGCTGAATTGCAGCTTCAACTTCTTTTCCGGCAACAAGCATTAAATCGGCCATTTCATCAACCACAATAACGATATACGGCAACGGTGTCAAATCAAGCTCTTGTTCTTCATAAATCGGCTTTCCGGTTTCGCTGTCAAATCCGGTTTGTACCGTTCTTTTGACTGATTTTCCGCTGGCTCTGAGCTCGGCTAATTTTTGGTTATAGCCGGCAATATTTCGAACATTGAGCTGAGCCATAGCCCGATAACGGTCTTCCATTTCTTTAACCGCCCATTTAAGACCGACCACCGCCTTAGCCGGATCGGTAATAACCGGCGTTAACAAATGCGGAATTCCATTATACATAGAAAACTCGAGCATTTTCGGGTCAATCATAATGAGTTTACATTCATCAGGACGCATGCGAAACAGCAAAGACAAAATCATCGAGTTAACACCGACCGACTTACCGGAACCGGTAGTACCGGCGACCAACAAGTGCGGCATCTTGCTCAAATCGGCATAAACATCTTTACCACCGATATCCTTACCCAAAACCACATTAAGTTCGTTTTTGGAATTCATAAAATCAGGGTCTTCAAACAAATCACGCAACCAAACCGTTTCGCGATTTTTGTTTGGCAACTCAATACCGATTGTATTGCACCCCGGCACCACGGCAATACGCACCGAAATCACCGACATTGAGCGGGCAATATCATCGGCCAAACCAATAACGCGAGCTGATTTTGTTCCCGGAGCAGGCTCTAATTCATATAAAGTAACCACCGGACCGGGGCGAACTTTCACGATTTTTCCATTCACACCAAATTCTTGCAATACGTTTTCCAAATCTCTGGCAATAGCGTCTAATTCTTCCTTGTTAACCTTATTTCCACCGGTATCTTTCGGACGTTTCAACAAGTCAATACTCGGGCGTTGGTAGCCGTCATCCGCATTATCAAATTTTTTATCAGCAGAAGACTTGGACGCAACTTCTTTTTTCTTAACATCTGCTTTTTTAGGTTCTTCAGAAGTTGCAATTTGTCTTTCTCCAAACCCCGGTTCAATCCGCTCATACGATTCCTTATCTTTTTTAGACTTTTTCTCTTTTTTAGCTTTTTGAGGAATATCCTCTTCTTCATTGTCATTTTCTTTATCCAAATGGAAGTTAAACTTATTTCTCCATCCAAACATCACCTTAAAGGCTCTAGCCAAAGCTAATACAGCCCCAAAAACAGCCAAAGAAATACTCTTTCCGAGCCAAGACCAAGATTTATAGGTAATACCAAGAGCAAAATCAAAAGCCAAAATACTCAAAATTAACAATAATGCCCCAACCCACACCTGCGCATAACCATATGTATAAATAAGATTAACAAAGCTCAAAATATGGCGGCTCCAAAATTTTCCCATAAAACCGCCCATTTCAAAAGCGCCCATCCAAGAAGGCAACAAGCTCAAGAAAGCAGCAAAGGTATTAAAGCCTATAATCCAAGCAAAAAACCGAGCATAAGGACTAAAAAACTCTCTTTGGCGCACCAAATCATATCCCCATTTCAAGGGAATAATCAAAAATACCGGAGCAGCCAAACCGAGCCCCACAAGGGCGCAATCAGCCAAATAAGCCCCGATTTTTCCTAAATAGTTTTGAATAGGAAAGGCATTAATCGCGTTAGCACCGCTATCGGCCGTATGATAAGAGCAGATAGCCCCCAACACAAACAAACAAAACAAAAAGAGAGCTAAGCCGAGCACTCTTTCACTCCATTTACGCAACCAAGATTTTTGCTTTTTTACCTTTTTTTTAGCCATTTAACTCACCTGTAAATCTAAAAATTGAGAGCATTATAAAAGAAAATAATCAACAGATTATTAATTTATTGGGAGGAATTCTGACTAAATGGTCATTAAAACTTGACTTTTGCGCGAAAAAAGCTAAATCTGAAATCCGAAGACTAATAACAACAGAGGTTTTTTACATGAAATATACCTTCGTATTCCCGGGCCAGGGTTCACAATTTGTCGGCATGGGAAAAGAATTGGCAGATAACT
>CALXOP010000031.1 GCA_944390035.1 uncultured Alphaproteobacteria bacterium
CAGCCGCTGCCGAACCGCCCGAAGACCCGCCGGCCACTAAATCTTTCTCTTTACTCCAAGGGTTAACCACCGGACCATAGTAACTGGTTTCGTTACTTCCGCCCATAGCAAATTCATCCATATTGAGTTTGCCCAAAACACACGCACCGGCTTCGAGCAATTTGGCCGTAACGGTTGATTCATATTGCGGCACAAAGCCATCTAAGATATGCGAGCAAGCGGTGGTGCGAATTCCTTTCGTGCAAAACAAATCCTTAATTCCCAAAGGAATACCTTCCAAAGCACCTTGAGTACCGTTTTGATATTTGGTATCAGAGATTTTGGCTTGTTCCAGAGCCACTTCAGGTGTTTCCAACACATAAGCATTATAGCGACGGTTATCTTCCATCGATTTGATATAGGCTTTTGCAACTTCCGTTGCCGAAAACTGTTTTGACTTTAGCCCGTCACGGGTTTCTGCAATCGTTAATTTTGTAATATCTGTCATTGTATTTACTTTCTTCACGCTCAAAATTTATTCAACAACTTTCGGCACGACGAAATAGCCGTACTCTGCCTGCGGTGCATTAGCCAATACGGCCTGAACTTGGTTTCCTTCGGTTACTTTGTCTTCTCGGCATGTAATGTAGCTTTCATTAACCGACACCAACGGCTCCACATTATCGGTATTAACCTCATTGAGTTGTTCCACCCAATTCAAAATTTTATTAAATTCGTTTTCAGTTGCCTGAATTTTATCATCTTCAATTTTCAAACGTGACAAGAACGCCACTCTTTTTACCGTTTCCTGATCTATGGCCATTGTTTTCTTCCTACATGTTTAATTTAAATGGTGGTAACACCGTGTCATATTTTAGTCTTTGTAACACATTAACCGACTGAATATCAAGCCCCATTTGACTTATTATTTTATTCATGGCAATTTGCGGCTCTATTCCCATAAATTCAGCCAATTTTTCCTGCAAAGTCTTTGGTTTTGGATAATACAGAATGCTAAAGCGGCTCTTAGGACCAATATTGGCTAATTTTTTTGCCCAAGCCACGGCTTTATCAATGCCGCCGATTTCATCTACCAAACCATTTGCTTGAGCCTGAGTCCCGGTCCAAACGCGCCCTCTGGCCAACTTATCCAACTCTTTCAAAGAAATACCGCGCGCATCAGAGACTTTTTGCGTAAAATCTTTATACACCCTGTCAAGCGAGACATTAAACACTTTCTGCTCTGCCGGCGAAAATTTCTGATTAACCGACAACACGCCGGCATTTTCGCCAAACTTAACACTTCCCCAGTTAACATTGAGCTTTTTCCATAAGTCTTTCAGCACAAACTTTCCGCCCAATACCCCGATAGAACCGGTCAAGGTCGAAGGTTCGGCAATAATTTTATCTCCGGCCAAAGCCACAAAATATCCGCCGCTTGCCGCATAGTCGCTCATTGACACCACAATCGGCAGTTTTTTCTTTTTCTTCAAATTCTCCAGTGCATTCCACATTTCATTAGCTGCCGTATAGCTGCCGCCCGGACTGTTCACCCGTACCACAACCGCTTTCACATATTTGTTGTTGGCAACATCATCCAGCTGTTTCATAAAGGTTTCCGTACCCACAACATTTTCGCCCTGCATGGGGTTGCTGTAACTGGTACCCGCACTAATAGTTCCGTCCATAACCACAAAGGCAATCGTCGGCACTTTTTCCTCACTGCTCTCAATGCTGTAAACATAATCCGAGATATTCAAGAGCGTCCCTTTGGTTTTATCCAAGACATATTCGAACAAAGCCGTCTGATAAGCCACCTTGTCCACCAAGCCGCTGTCTTTTCCTTTTTCGGCTGAAATTGGCGCCTGATTGACCAATTTTACCAAATTTTTCTCTGAAATATTGCGGCTTTGAGCAATATCTTTCACCATTTGTGAGAACAATCCCTTCCCGAGTTTGGTCATTTCTTCACGATAGGGTTTAGAAAAAGAACTGTCAACAAGTGATGCCGCCGCATTTTTATATTCGTATCTGGCATAAAACTCTGCCTCGACACCGATTTTGGCTAATAATTGCTTAAAGAAAGGCACCTCAATATTGAGTCCGGTAATACCAATTTCACTGTTAGGCTGCATCCAAATTTCATCAAAAGCCGAGGCTAAGTAATACTCATTTGTACCGCCGCCGAAATTTCCCATTCCCGCAGAATAGAGATAAGCCTTTTTCCCGGTTGAGCGAAAAGCCTCCAACGCACTGCGTAAATCCTGAATTTGCGCCAACCCCAAAGGTGTTTCGCTAACCTTGGCCACAATGGCGCTGACACGAGTATCCAGAGCCGCGAGATTAATTGCCTTAATAAGGTCATAAAAAGACGTTTGCGGCACTTCACTGAGTTCTGCCCACAAGTCGTCAACCCGCATTTCGGGATAATTTTGATCTAAATCAAGCGTCAAAACCGTATTTTTGGGCACATTAGGTATAATATTTCCCGTTCCGCCCAACATATTGAGCAACAAAAACATCAACACCAACACCACAACGCCGAACAGCGCCAAGGCATAGACCGTTGTTTTCCACACCAGCGCCGAAGAGGCATATTTTTTGGTAATGGCTTTAATTTCGGGAAAAGGACTCTTAAATTTCATGTTATCCTCACAATTTTGCACACCTAGTAGAATATAAGCGCTCGCTCGCTTATCTCAAGACAATCTTTGATTTTCCACAACTCTGACCCAAAAAAAGAAGCCGTCCTTTTGAGAGGTACGGCTTCTGAACTAAGTCAAATTTGCTTAGAATTCGGAAAGAACTTGTCCGGATTCGTGAGCATTTTTCAAAGAAACCATACCAACGATGTGGTAGCCGGCATCAACGTGCAACACTTCTCCGGTAATAGCCTCGCCCAAAGGAGAAAGCAAAGCCAAAGCGGCACGACCGACTTCTTCTTGGGTCACATTACGTTGCAAAGGAGCATTGAGTTCGTTCCAACGCAAAATTTTACGAAAATCACCGATTCCTGAAGCTGCCAAAGTTTTAATCGGGCCGGCAGAAACGGCATTAACGCGAACGCCTTGTTGTCCCATATCAACGGCAGCATAGCGAACGGCAGCTTCCAAAGCAGCTTTTGCAATACCCATAACATTGTAGTTTGGCAAGGTTCTTTCGCCACCCAAATAAGTCAAAGTAACGATAGAGCCGTTTTCGCTCATATACGGAGCGGCGCAACGACAAGTTTCGAGCAAAGAATAGCAAGAAATATGCATTGTGTTTAAGAAATTCGGCAAAGTCGTATCAATGGTGCGACCTTTGAGTTCATTTTTATCAGAAAAAGCAATAGCGTGAACAACAAAGTCTATTTTGCCCCATTTTTCGCCTAATTCTTTAAAGCAAGCCTCTACACTGGCAGAGTCGGTAACATCACATTGAATCAGAGTCGGAGCAAAGCTCAAAGACTCTGATAAAGGTTTAACTCTTTTTTCCAAAGCTTCGTTTTGATAAGAAAAAGCGATTTGAGCCCCTTGAGCATCCAAAGCCTGAGCAATACCCCAAGCAATAGATTTATCATTAGCCAGGCCCATAATCAGACCTTTTTTACCTGCCATAAGTGGTGCAGCTGTTGTCATAATATTTTCCTTTGCTTTAT
>CALXOP010000032.1 GCA_944390035.1 uncultured Alphaproteobacteria bacterium
TCAAAGAGTTGGTGTCCGGCATAAGCCACACCCAACGCCACACCTTCGGGCAATTTGTGAATAGCAATTGCAAAAATAAACAACAGCGAACTCTGCATATCAATTGCTTGGTCACCGTGTTTACCGGTTGTCTCGTGCTCATGCGGAATAACGGCATGCAACACCCAAATCAGCCCGACACCGAGCAAAATGGCCAAAATAATCAGCAATCCGCTGATATAGCGATTGGGTTCAACTTCGTTCAAATGAGCCACGGCCGGAGCCAACAGCGTAAAAACCGAGGATGCCAACATAATTCCTGCTGCAATATTGAGCATAAAATCAATATTTTGACGACTATATCTTTTTTTGCAAAAAATCAACAAACCGCCAAGTCCGGCGAACAAACTGGTAACAATCGCTGCAAACACACCATCTAAAAGCACATTAGTCATAACTAGTCCTATTTTTCTAAATTTAACTTCAAATTATCAGGTACGCTGGCCTCAACTCTGGCTAAAACGGACAAAGCACACTTTTGCCCGATACGAACCGCTTTTTCCAAGTCAAAATGATGCAAATAGCCAAACAAAAACCCACCGGCAAAGGCATCTCCGGCACCTGTGGTATTTACGACTTTTGAGACAGGCAAAGCCTCAAAATGTTGCCATGTACCGCTTTGATAAACCTCAACACCTTTTGCGCCGCAAGTCTTTACCGCTAAAGGTGGCAAGGCAAGGTCGCCCAGGGCCTGAAATTCGTTTTCGTTTCCGATTAAGACATCAATCGACTTCATATATTTAGTAAAGAAATCCCGATGTCTTTCCACCACCAAAGGATCGGCCAGCGTAAATACAACCTTAATAAAGCCATCTTTAGCCTTATTAATAATTTTTTTGACCGTCAGCAGGTTATCATCCAGCCAATAACCTTCCAAAAACAAACACCGTGCATCTTCTACCAAGTCCCAATTAATGCCGTTGTACGGAATAATTTTGGTAGCACGCCTTTTGGCACAAATTGATTTTTCGCCATCTTCGTGCACCAAAACCACCGAACACCCGGTAGCCTCATCCTTATCAATCATCAAGCCGGATGTAATATGATAAGCCTTCAAGCTATCGGCAAACAGCTTACCATACTTATCCATACCGATTTTGCCAACAAAACAAGCCTGCCCGCCCAATGCCGCAAAAGCCTTAAGCGAATTTGCGACCGAACCGCCGGCACTAACATCATAGGCCTTTGAAAAATGTAAAATTTCTTCAAATTCATCTTCACGCGTATGGAAATATCCGCCCTTATTAACCTGAGGCATATTCATAAAGGCCTGATTTTCCGAAGCCTTTGTGGTCAGGTCAACGATTGCATTTCCCATTCCGACAATATCAAACATAAATTCTCCGAAATATTCACTTATTTCAACAAGTTATGTCGATTACTTAAAGTTTCTTTTTGAGTAATTCATTAACCAATACCGGATTAGCCTTTCCTTGGCTTTGTTTCATCACTTGCCCGACAAACCAGCCCATCAACGCTTGTTTGCCGCCGCGATAAGCCGCAACGTTATCCGGATTATCGGCCAACACTTTATCAACAATCGCCTCAATAGCCCCGGTATCTGTAACTTGCTTCAAGCCTTTTTCTTCCACAATTTTTTCAGGATTTTCGCCGGTTTCAGCCATAATCTCAAAAACATCCTTGGCAATTTTACCCGAAATCACATTTTTGGTAATAAGCCCGACCAAAGCACCTAAATTTTGCGCCGAAATCGGACTTTCGCAAATACTCAAACCTTTTTTGTTCAGCATGGCAAAGAAATCGCCCATCAACCAGTTAGCCACTTTTTTGGCATCTTGCCCTTTGGCAGCTTGTTCAAAAAAGTCTGCAACTTCTTTATTTTCGCAAATCACCATAGCGTCGTACTTAGTCAAACCAAGTTCCTTCACAAAACGCGCTTTTTTGGCATCTGGCAATTCCACCAAATCTTTTTTGGTTTGTTCAATATATTCATCGCTCAACATCAAAGGCAACAAATCCGGCTCCGGAAAATAGCGATAATCATGCGCATATTCTTTTTTGCGCAATAATTCGGTCTTGCCCGTTGCTGGGTCAAACTTGCGGGTTTCCTGCTCGATTGTTCCGCCGCTTTCATACACCTCGACATGACGCTTTGCTTCATTTTCGATTGCCTGCATCACAAACTTAACCGAGTTCACGTTTTTCATTTCGCAACGGCATCTTAGTTCATCAGAACCATAAGGCCGAACCGAAACGTTAACATCGCAACGCATTGAGCCTTCATCCATATTACCGTCGCAAGTTCCCAAATAGCGCACAATGGAGCGCAATTTTTTCAAGAAAGCACCGGCCTCTTCCGGAGAACGAAAGTCAGGCTTGGTCACAATTTCCATTAATCCGACCCCTGCTCTGTTCAAGTCAATAAAGGTCTTTTTAGGGTCCAAGTCATGGATTGACTTACCTGCATCTTGTTCAATATGCATTCTTTCAATACCAATATCTTTGGTCGTTCCGTCTTCCAAGTCGATGGTCACATGTCCCTCACCCACAATCGGATATTGGAATTGAGTAATCTGATAGCCCTGCGGCAAATCGGCATAGAAATAGTTTTTGCGGGCAAATGACGAATATTTATTGATTTTGGCATGCAAACCCAAACCGGTTTTTACCGCCTGATGAACGCACTCCATATTCAGCGTCGGCAACATTCCGGGCATTCCGGCATCAATAAAGGAAACATGCTCGTTTGGATCAGCCCCGTATTCGGTCGAAGCCCCGCTATACATTTTTGATTTAGAAATAATCTGGCAGTGAATTTCCAACCCGCAGATAAGTTCCCATTTTCCTTTAGCTGTTTCAATCACATATTCACTCATCTTTATTTCCTCACAAAAGCAGCATCTTTTTCCAACGCACTGGCAACTTTAAAGATTGTTGCCTCATCAAATGCCTTACCGATAACTTGTAACCCCAAAGGCAATCCAGCTTTTGACAAGCCGATTGGCAAGCTCAGCCCCGGCAATCCGGCCAAGTTCACCGAAACGGTAAACACATCGTTCAAATACATATTAATCGGGTTTTCAAGCATTGTCTTATCCCCAATCGGAAAGGCTGCTGTCGGTGCCGTCGGTGTTAAAATCGCATCGCATTTTTCAAACGCCTTCACAAAATCCTGACGAATAAGCTGACGAACCTTCTGCGCCTTAAGATAATAAGCATCATAATATCCGGCGGACAAAACATATGTACCAATCATAATACGGCGTTTAACTTCCGTACCAAATCCTTCCGTACGTGTATTAATATACAAATCATCCAAATGTTGTCCCGGAACTCGCAATCCGTAACGAATACCGTCATATCTGGCCAAGTTAGAAGAAGCCTCCGCCGGCGCAATAATATAATAAGCCGCCAACGCATATTTGGCATGCGGCAAAGAAATATTGACAATTTCCGCGCCTCTTTCTTTGAGCATTTCCGCACCTTTATCCCAATAAGCGGCAATTTCTTCATTTAAGCCATCCGGACGATACTCCGCCGGAATACCGATTTTAAGCCCCTTAATATCTTGGTTCAAAAAGGCCTCAAAATCAGGAACAGAAACATT
The DNA here is from genome assembly GCA_944390035.1 of uncultured Alphaproteobacteria bacterium. Classification (GTDB taxonomy): domain Bacteria; phylum Pseudomonadota; class Alphaproteobacteria; order RF32; family CAG-239; genus Scatocola. Next base: position 3,608 of record CALXOP010000032.1, read on the forward strand.
AGCCGAAGTAGAATCTTTGGCATCATATCCCGACATCGCTTTCAACAAAATAGCGGCATCGCGCACATCTTTGGCAATCGGACCGGCTTGGTCCAAAGAAGAAGCAAACGCAATGATACCGTAACGAGAACAACGTCCGTAAGTTGGTTTAATTCCGGTAACGCCGCAAAAAGCTGACGGTTGGCGAATAGACCCACCCGTATCGGTACCGGTTGCTGCCGCACACATATTTGCCGCCACAGCCGCTGCCGAACCGCCCGAAGACCCGCCGGCCACTAAATCTTTCTCTTTACTCCAAGGGTTAACCACCGGACCATAGTAACTGGTTTCGTTACTTCCGCCCATAGCAAATTCATCCATATTGAG
>CALXOP010000033.1 GCA_944390035.1 uncultured Alphaproteobacteria bacterium
TTTTTCTTGGCATCGCTCATGGCAATATCGCCTTCGAGCTTAACGGTTGCGTTATCCTTAACCGTCAGCACATCCCAACCCTCAACCGCTTGCGTTCCGTCACCGATGGCATAATCACCCGCGGTCAAGTTGAGCTTTTTGGCTTCTGTGGTGTTGACGAGTGAGTTTTCGTTTAAGGTTGCGTTGAGGCCGCCCACCAAAGTCAGGGAGCCTTTGTCGGTAATCTCATCTTTGAAAATTTTGCTATAGTCATACGAGCCACCCATACTCGCCGCCGCATGAATAATGATGTTTCCGGTCAGGTAGGCATCTTTATCAATCTCCAAAATCGCGCCGTCATTGGCGAGCATATTGTTAATCATGGCTTGGGACGCCGCCGTGAGTTTACCACCCGTATTAACCGTGGTGTCTTGGACCAAACCACCACTGGCAACGTTTAACACCCCACCCTCGTTCACCTCGGTGCGATAGGCTTCGGCGCTATCAGCCACGTTCATCGTTCCCCCTTGGTTGATGATACTGTCTTCCGCCTTGGCTTTTTTGTTAATGTTTAACACACCCTTGTCAGAGGTAACCGTGCGGGCAATCGTGCCCACACCTTCATTGGCCTCAACTTTTGTGCCGGAAATATTGATTTTAGCAACATTTTCAATCGCATTGTTAAACACAACTTGGCTCCCCTCATCTCCGCTGATGGTTATATTTGATGCCAAATTTGTAAAAGAATCAGATTCTGACCAACTTGTAGTTTCTGTAACGGTATAAGTGCCATCTTCTTGCTTAATAAGTTGCATCACATATTTTTTGCCGTTTTCCTCATGTGTAACAGTATAATTCTCTCCATTTTGCACAATATCATAATTTTGCTGTTTGATCTCATCTAATTGCTCTTGAACTTTTTCAGAACTAACGCCTGTTTCTTGCTCCATTGGCACGGCAAAACCATCTTCTGTCTTACTAATGTGGATAGGAGCACCTCCCATTTCAATAATATAGCCGCCATTACCGTCATCTGTTACTGTAGCTCCACTAAGATCTGCTAATAATCCGTCCATTTCTTCTTGTGAAAAAAGGGCGCTTGTCGTCATATTGTAGCTACCGTCAGGTTGCTTTATCATCTCCACCAGCATAGCGGTTCCATCTTGTTTTCCGCTGATAGTATAATTATCTCCTTCTTGCTTAATATCAAAATGCAGATCTTTATATTGATTAATTGCCTCTTGCGCAACATCTGCCGTTATACCAGACATCTCATTTGTCTCGACCTTATCTGCATAATACTCATAAACATTTCCGTTCTTTTTATAGTGCTTGGTATCTCCGTTTTTTTCAACAATATAGCCGCCTTCTCCATCTTCCGTAACCGTTGCACCATAAAATTTTGAAGATAAAATATTTTTTACATCTTCGGCATAAGCAACAATCTTATCATCAAATTGAATCTTACCGCCATTTTGCGCATCTAAGGATAAATTACTCGCATTTCCTTTGCTATCTTCTGCCAAATAAATAGCTGAGCTTTCTTCTCCATCGGCCCATTTCACCTTATTGCCCGAGAAGACTGATTGCCCATTGTCAGCCTTAATGGTTAAATCTTTGAGAGTATAAATCGCACCGCCCAAGGTCTGCTGCCCATCTGCACTGTCCTTAGCCGCCGTTGTTACAACCGAATTACCTGTAAAGCTGCTGTTCACAAGCGTCATTGTGCCGTTATTATAAATCGCCCCGCCTTGGGCGTAAGTTCCCGCTTGTGCCGAGTTATGCTCAAAGTTTCCACTGATATTGCCAATCTTATAACTATTATAAATTGCCCCGCCTTGGGCATAAGTCCCGGCTTGCACCGAGTTATTCATAAAATTCCCATCTATATTTCCAGTCGTACCATAATTATAAATCGCTCCGCCTTGGGCATAGGTTCCGGCTTGCGCCGAGTTATTCTCAAAATTTCCATCTATATCACCAATCACACCACTATTATAAATCGCTCCACCAGAGGCATTAGAATTTTCAGATTGTGCAAAGTTATTTGTAAAATTCCCCTCTATATCACCAATCGTACCATAATTATCAATCGCCCCACCATATACGGAAGTATTTTCTGAACGAGCATAATTTTTCTCAAAATCTCCGGTAATATTACCAATTTGACCATTATAATTATAAATCGCCCCACCATAGACAACACCATTACTTTCTGTTATTGCAGAGTTACCCGTAAAATCTCCATTTATGTTGCCCATCTTACCGCTATTATAAATCGCCCCACCTCTGATGGAAGTGTTATTCTCAAAATTACTCTCTATGTCACCAATCGTACCGTTATCATTATAAATCGCTCCCCCCATAGACGAAGAGTTTCCCGTAAAATTACCCTCTATATCACCAATGGTTGAGCCTCTATAATTATAAATTGCTCCACCATCATCAGTTGCAGAATTATCCGCAAAATCTCCCTCTATATCACCAATCACACCAGTATTATAAATTGCCCCACCATTACCATACCCCTTTCCTGACGCAGAATTTCCGGTAAAATTGGCCGCAATGTCTCCCATCTCACTTGCATTACGAATGACGCCGCCACCAGAATATCTCCCATTTGCAGTCGAAGTATTATCAAACCCTTTAAGCGTAACGTTCTGGACAATAATACCTGTGTTATCATCTGAACCTAATTGAATAAATTGCCCATTGGTGGAGCCCGTTTTCCCGGTGATGGTATGACCACCGCCATCAATGATGATACCCTCAGCCCCAACCACATCAATCGGATTATCCGCATCAGCCGTAATATCGCCATTGAGCACAATCACTTTGCCCGCGTTGCCCGCATCGGCAACCGCAGTTTTCAGCTCACTCCAAGAGCTGACGACAACCTTTTCTTTCCCGCTAATATCCACCAACGCCAAAGCCCCGTTGCTCCAGAGCAACAGGCTCAAAACACCAAAAGCACAAATCCGACTCGCCTTACTCATCACATACCACCTTCTCATTCTGAGAATATAGATAATAATTATTAATATATTATCACTTTTTTGTACAACTCGCAATATTTTTAAACTAAAACGAGTCTTCCATAAGTCGAGCCCACCAATTTTCCCCAAATTTTACCTTTTGACTTTCTCGCTCTTAATGTTCTGCACTTTTCCTTGATTGGGGTACTCTCTTTTTAGGTTTCTCCCACACTTTATATTCTCCCTCCTTTTCAGGACGCCGGTTCACCTCCCCTCACCGCCTCGCACACCACCTTCCTCAGATACTCATTTCCCCGGAATTTGTTGTACGTTTTCCAATTTTTTTCACCTTTCCGGCGCCTTTCGTACACCCTTCCGCATCTCTACCCTCCAACCGACACACCTCGCTCTCCGACCTTTTTTTCACCCCTCTCACACCATCTGTTTCCTTTTTTGCTCACTCACACCCTCTTCCCCTCTTTTACCCTTTACTTCCTTTTTCTCCCACTTGCATCCGCTACCCCTCTTTTTCCCTTTACTTCCTTTTTCTCCCACTCACACCCTCTCCCCCTCTTTTACCCTTTACTTTCTTTTTCTCCCACTCACACCCTCTCCCCCTCTTTTACCCACTCTCATCCACTCACATCCTCTTTTCCCCTTTCACACTCTCTGTCCTTTTTCGCCCTTCAAACACAAAAAAAGCCTCTAAGTTTTCACTTAAAGGCTTTTGGAATCTTTCAAACTGTCAATTAGAAGTGCTCATCACAACGTTTGATAAGTTCTTCAATGTTTTCAGGCGGCCAACCCGGTGTATCCATACCCAAATGAATACCCATCTTAGCCAAAACTTCCTTAATTTCATTCAAAGACTTACGTCCGAAGTTCGGAGTACGCAACATTTCAGCTTCAGTTTTTTGAACCAAATCACCAATATAGATGATATTGTCGTTCTTCAAGCAGTTAGCCGAACGAACAGACAATTCAAGCTCATCAACCTTTTTCAGGAGGTTACGGTTGAACGGCAGTTCTTCTTTTTCAGCTTCAACTTCAGCTTCCGGTTCATCAAAGTTAATAAACGGTTTGAGTTGGTCTTGCAAAATACGAGCAGCAAAAGCAACCGCATCTTCTGGCGAAACCACACCGTTGGTATCAACAACCATGGTCAACTTATCATAGTCGGTAACTTGTCCGACACGAGTATTTTCAACTTTGTAAGATACCTTTTTAACCGGAGAATAAATTGCATCAACAGCAATAACGCCAATCGGCATATCGGCAGTCTTGTTTTGGCTGGCCGGAACATAGCCCTTACCGGTATTAACTGTTAATTCCATATTGATTTTTGCGCCGGCATCCAGATTGCAAATAACCAAGTCAGGATTTTTAATTTCAACATCATGACCGGCATCAATCATAGCGGCGGTAACCTGACAAGGTCCTTCAGCTTTCAACGTCATCGTTTTAGGACCTTCGCCATGAACGGCAACGGCCAAACATTTAACGTTGAGAACGATATCAGTAACATCTTCTCTGACACCCGGGATAACCGAAAATTCATGCAAAACACCGTTAATTTTGATAGCGGTGACTGCGCCGCCTTGTAAAGAAGAAAGCAAAACTCTTCTTAAAGCGTTACCTAAAGTTAAACCAAAACCTCTTTCCAAAGGTTCGACCACGATTTTGGCTCTGTTTCCGCCTTCGCTGGGCACAACTTCCAAATTCGTTGGTTTAATAAGCTCTTGCCAATTTTTTTGAATCACTGGTATGTCCTCTTTATTTAGTGCATATGCAAATTTACAAAAATCAAAAGAGGGCGAGGCTGTCTAAAAAGCAGCCTCTCCATCTCTAACCTAAAACTAAACGCGACGTCTCTTTCTCAAACGGCATCCGTTGTGAGGAATCGGAGTAACATCACGAATTGTAGTGATAGTAAAACCGATAACCTGCAAAGCTCTGATGGCGGATTCGCGCCCAGAACCAGGACCTTTAACTTCGACTTCCAAGGTTTTCATACCATGTTCTTGAGCTTTTTTACCGGCTTCTTCAGCGGCAACTTGAGCGGCATAAGGAGTCGATTTACGAGAACCCTTAAAACCTTGAGCGCCTGAAGTAGACCAAGCTACTGTATTACCTTGAGCGTCTGTAATTGTTACTCTAGTATTGTTAAAAGTAGAATTCACATGGGCTACGCCGGCAGTGATATTCTTCTTTTCTTTTCTTTTAACACGTTGTGTTACTGCTTTTGCCATGGGAACCTACCTATTTCTTCTTATTCGCAATAGTTTTACGTTTACCTTTGCGGGTACGAGCATTTTGTTTTGTGCTCTGACCGCGAACCGGCAAACCTTTACGATGTCTCAAACCTCTATAGCAACCGAGATCCATCAGTCTTTTAATATTAACACCGACTTCACGGCGCAATTCGCCTTCAACAACATAAGAACTGTCAATAACTTCACGAACCTTAGCAATTTCTTCCTCGCTCAACTCTTGAACGCGGCGATTGCAGTCGACACCTGATTTTGCACAAATATCTTGAGCAGTTTTTCTTCCGATACCAAAAATGTAAGTTAAAGCTACTTCAATTTTCTTGGCAGTTGGAATGTTTACACCAGCTATACGAGCCAAATTAACTCTCCATATATTTAATTATTACCACATTTAAAAAGTTGATCACCACTTTTCAAAATTAAGCCGGATTATAGGCTATAATTCGATTGTGTCAACCACCCTTTTGCAAAAAAATGCATTTTTTTACAAAAAATACAAAACTTTATTTGGCAATGCCCAATAAATCGCTCACCTTTTTGGCTGTTGCCTCGATTGTACCCGTACCGTCCACACAGCGGAGCAACCCCTTTTTCTCAAAAAATGGAATTGTCGGATAAGTCAGCGCGCGATAATTGACGAGTCGATTCTGTACCGTTGCCCGATTATCATCAACCCGGCGATAAAAATCCGTTCCGCCGCAAACATCACAAACACCGTAAACTTTTGGCTTTTGGAATTTGTCATGATAGCCGGCACCGCATGTCATACAAGAATAACGGCCTAAAATTCGCTCCATAATGATTTCATCTGGAACTTGAATTTCAATCACTGCATCCAGCTTAATACCTTTTTTGACGAGCATATCATCCAAAACCTCTGCTTGCGGCAAAGTTCTCGGAAAGCCATCCAAAATAAAACCGTTTTTGCAGTCATCTTGGTCGATTCGCTCAGACAGCATTTTAATAATCATCTCATCGGGAACCAAATTTCCGCCATCGATTAATTCTTTAATTTGGAGACCGAGCGGGGTCCCTTTTGCCGCTTCTGCACGCAGCATTTCACCGGTTGAAAGGTGCGGAATATCAATTTTTTCTTTCAGGATTCGCGCTTGCGTTCCTTTACCGCAACCGGGAGCACCCGTAAAAACGATGTGCAGACCTAAACCGTTAGCGTTCATTATCTTCTCTTTCCTCTGTTTGCAAGAGCTGCTTTTCTAATCAACCCTTCATATTGATAAGCAATCAAATGAGATTGGAGTTGTCCGACAAAATCCATCGTAACTTGAACCACGATGAGCAAAGTAGTACCGCCCAAAACAAACGGAACCGACAATTTGCTGATGAGGATTTCCGGCAAGATGCACAATGCGGTCAAATAAACGGCACCCAAAACCGTCAAACGCGTGATTACATAGTCCAAATAATCGGCCGTGTTTTTGCCCGGACGGATACCAGCGATAAAGCCGCCGTGTTTTTTCAAGTTTTCAGCAGTTTCTTCAGGGTTAAATACCACTGCCGTATAGAAGAAGGCAAAGAAAATAATCAAAGCCGCATACAAGCTCAAATACAGCGGTTGTCCATGTCCCAACAACTGGCTCAGTGTTTGCACCCAAGACGGACCGTTTTCTGCCGAGAAGTTTGCAATGGTAATCGGCAACAGCAACAAAGAGCTGGCGAAAATCGGCGGAATAACACCGGTCGGGTTAATTTTGAGCGGCAAATGAGAATTTTCACTGGCCATCATTCTGGCCCCCATTTGGCGTTTTGGATATTGGATGGTGATTTTGCGTTGAGCTCTTTCAACCAACACAATCACATAAATCAAAGCCAAAACCATAACCATCAACATGGCAATAACGCCCAAAGACATAGAACCAACGCGGCCCAATTCAAAAGTTTGCGCCAATGCACTCGGAATATTGGCAATAATACCGACGGTAATAATCAAGGATGAACCGTTTCCGACGCCTCTTGAGGTAATTTGGTCGCCAAGCCAAACAATAAACATTGTACCACCCACGAGCGAAACAACGGTTGTGAACTTGAAGACAAAACCGGGGTTAACCACGGCCGAAACACCTGCACTGCCGGTCATTCCTTCCAAACCGACGGCAATACCGTAACCTTGGATAATTGTAATCAAAACGGTCAACATTTTGGTATAATGGGTCATTCTGCGATGGCCGGCTTCACCGTCTTTTTTCAAAGCGGCCAAAGACGGAATCACCGATTGTCCCAATTGCAAAATGATTGATGCCGAGATGTAAGGCATAATGTTCAAAGCAAAGATGGTCATACGTTCCAACGCACCACCGGCAAACATATTAAACATGCCTAAGATGCCGTTAGAGTTACGTGCAAAAATATCCGACAAGATATGCGGATCAATTCCCGGCAACGGAATAAACGTTCCCAAACGGAAAACAATCAAAGCCAACACCGTAAACCAAAGTCTCTTTTTCAGTTCGGTAGCTTTGCTAAAAGCCGACACATCCATATTTGCGGCCATTTTTTCTGCCAATGATACCATTTTTACTTCCTTATTATTTAATAAACTGAGATGAT
>CALXOP010000034.1 GCA_944390035.1 uncultured Alphaproteobacteria bacterium
ACGGGTAAGTAGTAACAAATTGCGTCTGGCAGAATATGGGTGCCCCGTTTAGGGGAGGCCAGTGCTAAAGGCTTATAGCCGCATATGAAGAACCCCGCGTTTTACGCGGGGGTATCTTTTTTTTTATGTAAAAAATTGTTATTAACTGATTTTTTTTATTGAGAAAAGTTAAAGAAAGGTTAAGAGTCAAAATAGATAAGTAGAAAATTAGTTTCTACAAAACAAGATACCGGAGAAATAATATGGCAGATATATCTTTAACGGCAAGTATGCGCTCAAATTTATTAAGTTTGCAAAATACCCAAAGTCTGATGGATATGACTCAAGAAAGACTTTCTACAGGTAAGAAAGTAAACTCAGCATTGGATAACCCGAACTCTTACTATACATCTCAATCACTCACTAACCGCGCCAGCGACTTAAGCTCACTGCTGGATTCTATGGGACAAGGTATTTCCACCATTAAAGCTGCCAACGAAGGTATTGAATCAATTACCGAATTTGTACAACAAGCTAAGGCTGTTGCCAATCAAGCTCGTGATGAAGCAAACAATGTTGCTGGTTCAACCGGTAATTACGATAATACGACGGTAGCAGCTGGTAACGTCGAAATGACAGTAACTTATAAAGGTGAAACAAAAACGGTTAATGCAAATCTTGCAGAAGATGAGGCAGGAACAGATGCTGCTGGAAAAATGCAGACAGCATTACAAGGTTTGACATTCGGACAGCCAGCAACAGCGCTGGGTACAAACTTCACTGTTACTTTTGCTGACGGCGCTTTCAAAGTAGCCTCTGCCAATGGTGAAGAATTGAAGGTTTCTTTTGAAGTCGGCGGAGCTAAAATGGATGCTACAGCCGGTAATGCTACCCGTGTTGAATCTGTTGACCGTTTCAATGCAATTTTGGATCAAATTGACCAATTGGCAAAAGACTCAGGTTACAAAGGCGTAAACTTGCTTGGCGGTACAGACCAATCTTTAACTGTAATTTTCAATGAAGACCGTTCATCAAACTTGGTAATTCAAGGTGTTGATGCAAGTGCAAATGGTTTAAGCATTTCTCGCGTAAGCGATTGGGGAAGCAATACTAATATTGATGCCTCAATTACCCAAGTAGAAGATGCAATCAATGAACTCCGTAATATGGCTTCAGAATTTGGTAACAACTATTCAGTCGTTCAAACTCGTGAAGACTTCACCGATAATCTGATTAACGTCTTGGAAGAAGGTTCAGATAAGCTGGTATTGGCAGATATGAATGAAGAGTCGGCAAATATGTTGGCCTTGCAAACCCGTCAGCAGTTGGCAATTAACTCTTTGAGTTTGGCTTCACAAGCAGCTCAATCAGTTTTGAAACTCTTCTAAAAATAAAGAATAGTGATAAAAAAAGCGGCTTTATGCCGCTTTTTTTTGTGTGTTGTCAAAAGTGATAAAATAGAGTATATTAACAGAAGTGATTGTAAAAAGAGAAAAATTAATGACCACAGAACCCAGAGGACTCAAAGAACTAGAGTTAGACAGATTAACCGAAGGCCCACGCGAAACCGACCCATACAGCGGCGGCGTTACTCAGGCCCTGGCCGGAGATAGTCCCGAGAGCAAAGCTGCATTTTATTCGTTAGATGATGCAGATATTAGAGTTTTGCAAAAAGATATTGATAAAAAATCTCAAGTTTATATTCGACTGGCAGCAGAACAAAATTTGATTTCCCAAGAAGACGTTGATTATCTGATGCCTTATTTTAAAGATTCGATGACTTTGTATGGGAAATTTTATGATATATTGGTTGAGGCTTTAGGTCGTCCGCAGGGCTGTTACCGAAATGACCTGGAAGCAGGAGAAGAGGATAACAAAAATTATTCGCAAACCTATATCACACCGAGCAACTCCATGCTCCTGACATATTCAAATCTGATAGAAGACCCTGACTTGGAAGAAAACACTGTTTTCTTGTCGCTCCCCGGGATGAAGAGTATTGTTCGTGCGGTTGAAAAAATCAAAAAAGGCGGGAAATATGATCAAGCCTACCAGCAAGATTTGCAAGAATTGGAAAAACGCTATCCGCAGAAAGGCCAAAAATACCAAGCCGAAAAATCAAAAATCCAAAAACCATATCAACGCCTAAAAGATATTTTGCGCGCAACAATTAGTGTTCCAACCTATGAGATGATTGATAAAGTGATTGAAAAAATCATCTCGCAAGGCAATTTTAAGGTTGTAGAAACCAGAGACAAATTTAATGCCAATAAATCGGCTCAAGACGATAATTTTTACAACAATAAGAAAAATTATCGCGATAAAAAAATTTGTTTTGAGAAAAACGGCTATTATTTTGAGATACAATTTAAGGTTCAACATTTAGAAAAAGCCGATAAATTGAGCCACGAGCTGTATGAAAAACTTCGTGCCAAGTTGGATGAATATGCCAATACTCCAAAAGAAAACGAAGCTCAAAGAGAAAAACTACACCAAGAAATTATCTGGCTAGAGCGGAGTATTCAAGCCATCAACCGCCAAGGCATAGATGATTACAATGCCTTTATTTTGGCCACGGCGTTGAAAAAAGATACCCGAATCAAAAAGGAAAAAATCCGAGCCTTGCGACAAAAATTTTCCGAGAGCAAAGATGAGCAAGCCCGCCATCAATTGCAAACAGAAATTTATCACCAGTCGCAGTCGTTTCACGCAGCACCGGTAAGCCCCGAAGCTGAAGAGTTCATTAAAAACAACTTTATGGTCCGCCCCTATAAAGCCATAGACCAACAACATGAATTTTCAGGCTTAAGTCCGGAATTGCAAAGTTTTGCAATGCTGAACTATTTTCTTGTAAGTCAAAGATATCGTGGTAGTATATCTGGGACGCTGCCGCCTGATTATGAAAGAGCATATAACCAAGCTCAGTCAGAGCGCGACCAAGCAAAGCAAAAACAGCTGGATAAAGAATATCGACAATACCAACGAACCCGGCGAAAGAGCAAGCAGATAAAGCTCAGCCAAAAGGACTATTATAGGAAAGAAAGATAATGAAACGCACAGCATCTATTTTTGGGGCACTTATATTATTAAGCCAACCGACGTATGCACAGTTTAATCTCAACGAAGCAAGCGCCGCCAACAGCAAAGCCGTTTTATCTTTAAGAGAGGGAATAGTCCAACAGTCAACCTCGAATTCTGCGCCAACGGATGAGGCTACCCCGCCGGCCGAAGAAGATAAGGGAATATTTTCTTTTATGGATTTTTCATTTTTGAAGAACAAAGGCCCAAAGCTCACAGCCGAACCCAATGAAAGGAAGGACAGCTTCGTCAGACGAGTAACCCGCCAAGCCGAAGAGGGCAATATTGATGCCCAGTTGACTTTGGGTTATATGTATTTGTATGGTGAAAGCGGCGTTGAAAAAAATTATGATAAAGCCTTTCAATATTACAATATGGCCGCCCAACAAAACGACAGCGTTGCCATAAACAATGTCGGCAGCCTGTATTTCAGCGGTATCGGCACTGAAAAGAGCCTAAGTAAAGCTGCTCAAATGTTTGAAAAGGCATCAGCTCTGGGCAATACGGAAGCCGCGGTTAATTTGTCTTTTATTTATTTAACCAAAGATTCGGCCTTAAATAATCCGCGTGCAGCGGTAGAATTATTAAAGTCAGCCTCGGAAGCCGGCAATCCGACAGCCAAATTCTTATTGGGTTATGCCTATTTCAAAGGCTTTGTGGTTGAACAAAACTATAAAAAATCCATTGCTTTGATACGAGAAGCCGCCAACGCCGGTTATGACGATGCGGAATATATGTTAGGTTATATGTACCTTAATGGATTAGGCATCACCAAGAACTATGGCAATGCGGTTAAATATTTCACATTAGCGGCCAACCAAGGCAATGTAGATGCAATGATGGAATTAGGCAATATTTTAGCCGCCGGCACAATGTACACACAAGACTTATACCATGCACACATACTTTTTAACATCGCCTCAGTCCATGGTGTTGCATCTGCGGTTGAAAAGCGTGACTTTTTAGAGAAAAAGCTCAAAATAGAAGAGGTTTTGCAAGCGCAGGCCGAAGCCGAAAATTTCAAAGAAAAGCCAACAGAATTAACCTCTTATGTCAAGCAAACCTTTGGGGAGAATATTCGTCACTATGTTGATGAAAATTTATCCAAAGCCAAGTTGCCAAAGTAGGAAAATAGAGGTATAAATCATTAAAAGTCTTTGCAAAAGACGCAAAATTAGTTACCCTAATAAAGGTTGCTCATACGAGTAACAACACAAGATACCGGAGCCCTGAGAAGCTTTATCTATTGTGTTGCGATTCAGCAGCATAAACACCCCAAAAGAGATTACCACACTTGTAATTGGTCGGGGAGACTTTGGCGCATGTTCAGAGTTTATACTTAAAGGCTAAAGTGTCATTATAGATATGATTTCTCAGCTCTCCGACCACCTTGTTTTGCCAAACAATATCTAAAGGAAACTACAAGTGATAATCACCCCAACCGACAAGCTCTTAGGGAAGAAGCTCCGCCAAATAAGGGAGGCGCGAGGCTTCAGTCAGGAAAAATTGGCCAAAGAGATAGGTGTTGTTTTTCAGCAAATTCAAAAATATGAAACAGGCGTCAATCGTCTTTCTTGCTCCAGATTGCTCAAAATTTTAGATGTGTTAGATATTTCGGTAATTGATTTTTTTGCCGAAATATCTGTTTCAGACCGCCCGTTAGTGAGTAGGGAAGAGCAGTTACTTTTTCAGGCCTATCGCCAAAAGAGCCCGCAAGCCCGCCAAGCCATCTTAATTTTGTTGGGGGATGATTATAAATTTGAGCTATAAAAAACGGGGTAAATGCACCCCGTTTTTTTGTGCCCTTTCATCTCTAATAAGCCAGCACCGGCCGAACGTAGTAATTTCTAGGCTTATCGAAGACGGAACCACCACCATCACGCATATCAAACCGCCACGCAACGGAGCGCTCGCTCTCGGTAGAGGACCAATAATAAGAATTAGTTACCCCAGTTCTATTTATTTTTTGCAAAGCAGCATTTACCACGGCTTTATTTTGATACAAGATATTCAACTCTGCCATATTAGGTAAAAACCACTGTCCGGCGGCAAACCAATTTTTGACCGAACTAACCGACTCTGGTTGATACTTATAACAATAGTTAGCTGCAGGAAAATAAGGTACATTTTGATTTCTTGTATCTGCGTTTTGAAGTTCTGTTTGAAAAGCCATAATTATGGCAGTATTCTCTTTTCCACCTTTACCACAAGTTAAGGCATAAGTCTGACAGTCAGCCAAAGCAGGAACGTTAATATTGTAAGCGAAAGAATAAGATGATGAAGATTGATAAGAATAGACAGTACCTTCCGCCCACCACAACCCTTTTTCATCCAAAGCGATAGCCAAACGATTAACCGGGTCAAAGACAACGCCGATAGCTCGGTTATCAACCATATAAACATAATCAGCTCTGGTGGTATGGTCTTCATACAAAATATCTCCGGCATTACCGCTGCTTCCGGGGTCTATTTCC
>CALXOP010000035.1 GCA_944390035.1 uncultured Alphaproteobacteria bacterium
CTTTCTCCGTGACGGAAGTTCGGGCACAAACCTGCGTTGTGCCGCCGACTTGCGAAGGCTTGGGCTATGACAAAACTGCCTCCGATTGCGGCGGTTTGGCAAAACTGCGCTGCCCGTTTGATGACTCAAAATATTTCTGCACCGCTTACCGGAATCCCGATGGCTCTGCTCCGGTAACTGTTGGCGATATTGTGTATTCTGATGGTACTTATGCCAATCCAGAAATGCTTCAACCAACCAAAACACCTATCGGAGTGATATATAACTCTAATGGCGGTTATTTTGTGGCTTTTGATGATTATGGGAGTTTTAGATGGAGCTCATCTATGTCTTGTTCAGGCTATACTACTGGTGCCAGTACCTGGAGCGTTCCAAAAGAAAACCAATTAAAAGAAATGTATAAAAATATCACAACCTTAAACGCATCAATAGACTTGTTTGCTAAAACTAAACTTGAAGGAAAGTATGCATATTTCTCTGACGGGGTTCGTGTATATTATGTGGATATGTTGACAGGTCAATCAGGTAGTGCTAGTTTGGACTCGTTTCCAACGCGTTGTGTCAATACTTTAGCAAATTTAGCTAATGGTACTACTCCAACACCAACGACATACAAGGTCGGGGATACTTATATGAAAGATGGCGTGGCTTTAGGTAAAGTTGTTGAAGTGGACAGTACCGGAAAGCATGGCGTTGTGGCATTTTCAGGAGGAAATGCTACAGGAAGTGATGCGTCTGTTGTTTGCGCCTCTAAATCTTCCGGAGGGTTGAACTGGACTTTATCAACAGGTGAGAATGCTTGTAAAATTATCAAAAACGCTGGTATTTTAGATGATTGTAGTTATTCTTTTGCTAGCATCACTTGTGGAGTACATAGTACTTCAGCTCCAGGCGCATGCAAGGGTGGTAGCTGGCAGACTTGTCCTAAAGCTACAGGAAATAAAAGAATAAATTGTTCTGCTTCGGATACGCTATCATTCGTCTGTGAAGCACCGTTCTAGGACCTATCATCGAGCAAAAAAAACACCGCCATAAAGGCGGTGTTTTGATATTCATAAAATTTTATGTAACTATTCTTTAGGTTTGTTTTTATTGCGCAAAGGAGCACGCTTTTCCTTTTTATCGGCGTAGGGGTTTCCGGTTTTGCGCACGGTAATCCGAATAGGAATACCTCCCAAATTAAATGTCTCACGCAAATTGTTGGTCAAATAACGCAAATAGGAATCAGGCAGGCCTTCAGGATTGCTTGAGAACATATAAAATGCCGGTGGTCTGGTCTTGGCTTGCGTAATATAACGCAACTTAATCCGACGTTTGTTTTTGCCCAAAGGCGGCGGGCAATTATCTTTAATATCTTCAAACCACTTGTTTAAGGGGGCGGTTGGAATACGGACATTCCAACGATCATAAACCTTAAATACTGCACTCATCAATTTATCCAACCCCTCTTTCTTTAGGGCTGAAATTGTAACCGTCGGAACGCCCTCAACTTGAGTGAGAGAGGTTTGCAGTTTGTCATTGAGCTTTTGTAAGGCTTCTTTGCGGTTGGCAATATCCCATTTATTAACGGCAATTACCAAGGCGCGCCCCTCATCAATCACCTCGCGGGCAATGGTTAAATCTTGTTTGTCAAGCACGGCATCGGCATCCAAAACCAAAACCACGACTTGAGCCATATAGGCGGCATGCTTGGTGCTGGCAGCCGACATTTTTTCCAATGAATCTTCTACTCTTGAGTGGCGTCGTAATCCTGCTGTATCAACCAAAATGACCTTACGGCCTTTCCACTCCCACTCATTGCTGATGGCATCACGTGTCACCCCGGCCTCAGGACCGGTCAGCATCCGTTCGTCATTGAGCAGGGCGTTCACCAAAGTAGATTTTCCGACATTAGGACGTCCGACAATGGCCAATTGAATTGGTTTGGCCTTTGCTTTGGCATCCAAATATTGCGTGACTTCTTCGTCACTCATGCCGTCAAAGTCTATTTTTTCATCTTCTTTTTTAGTATCTTGCTTGTAGTGGGGTCGCAATGCCTCATATAAGTCTAACAAGCCCAAACCATGCTCGGCCGAAAAGGGAATAGGTTCGCCCAAACCGAGCGCATAAGCCTCATGAATACTGTCTTCTTGGAGTTTCCCTTCACACTTATTGGCCAACAATATGACCGGCTTTCCGCTTTGTCTGACTAAATCTGCAAAATGTTTGTCAAAGGGTTGAACACCGTCTCTGGCATCAAACAAAAACAAGCAAACATCGGCATCTTCGATAGCTTTTTTTGTTTGCAACCACATTCTTTTTTCCAGATTATCTTCATTTGAGTATTCATATCCGGCAGTATCAATCACCACTAAGTCCAAATTTTGGAGCTTAGCTTTTGCTTCTTTACGGTCGCGTGTCACCCCCGGCTTATCATGTACAATTGCCAACTTTCTGCCGACCAAACGGTTAAACAACGTCGATTTTCCGACATTAGGTCTGCCGACAATTGCCAGTTTAATACTCATTTGCCATTAATCCTTTACTTATATGCAATCAAATCTGCATTATTAGTGGTTAAAATTGTGATACCGTCAGCCACAACCGGAGGCACTTCAACGCCGTCATCCAGTGCCACAAAGCTCATAATTTTTCCGGTATAAGGCGAAACCGCAAATGCATATCCGCTGGATGTTGCCACCAACAAGCGATTGTCGGTTAATACCGGACCGCTCAAGAACACACCGGATTTGTCATCATCGGATGTTCCCAAAGGAATTTTGGTGCTCCAAACAATTTTACCCGTCTCAGCCTCAATAGCTAACAAATCATTTGTGTTTGAAAGAACAAACAACATTCTTCCGGCAACCCATGGCTGATTGGTACTGCCGATATCTCTTTCCCAAATTCTTTCACCGGTACGAACATCAATCGCGACCAAAATATCGTTATGTCCGGCGGCATAAACCACATTGCCGCTAATCACCGGATTAGCCTTAACGGCATTAATATTTGCCAAAGAATTGTTGCGAGCATGAGCCGCCAACCAGTCAGACCACAAAGGTGAGCCGGTTGAACCCTTAAATGCTCTTAATTCGCCGTTCGAAAAAGCAGCTACAATCAAGTCTTGATAAGGGTCATACGCAGGACTTGCCCCGCCGACCAAAACCGTTTGCTCTTGAGCTGACTTATAGCGCCACTCTTCAGTACCCGTTTGGGCATTTAAGGCAATTAAAGTATTGTCGATTGTTTGCACCAAAACACGGTCATTAGCCACTGTCGGCGCAATTCTAATCGGCATACCGGCATTATAGAACCAAACTTTTTTACCCGTAATCATATCCAGCGCAAACACGCCGCCAAAACCGGTTGTGGCATAAATTTTGCGCTTATATTCGGCTAAACCGGCGCCTTTAAGCGAGGTTGATTTATCATCTTTAATTAAGGGTTTAAGTTTTCTTTCCCAAATTTTTTCACCGTTATCCAAGCGATAAGCGCTGACTGTCGCATCAGCATCAATTGCAAAGACGACTTTGTAGGCCATAATCGGCGTAGCAATCAAATAGTCTCTTTTAGAGTTTCCCTCACCGAAATTAGCATCCCAAAAGGCGGTCAATTTGCTTCCGGTTTGCAAATGCTCCATACGGTGAACGGAGTTTCCGCCGCTTTGTGACCAACTTTTATTGGTGTGAGGTCTGGGCAACACGACTTTATATTCGCCCTCAGGATAATCGGGACGTACTTTCGCCTCGGTGTTTAGGACGGAAATTCTTTCGCCGTCCAATACCAATCTGTCTTTAGAAAACATCCCGCAGGAAGCCAACATCATACAAGCAACCACGGTTGTAGCTTTTGACAATTTATAAGGGCGCATTGCCTTCTCCTCAAATGAAATTATTTATCAATCGAATTTAATGCCGAGAGCATATCTTGAACTCTTAACTTTAAGCCATCGCTCAAATCCGGAGAGTTCAAAATTTCGGTATAAAGAGCCTTGGCCTTTTCAATATTGCCTTCACGAATTTCGAGCATGGCCAACATTTCTTTCGCAATATTTTTCCAAGAGCTTTCCTCGCTCATCAGCGGGGTGAGCAATTTTTCAATTTCGGCTCTCGGTGCGGTATCGAGTTTGTAAGAGGCTAATTTCACTGCCGTGATATGGCGCATTTTCGGGTTAACGTTCTCATCATTGACAATTTGTTCTAGCTTAGCCAAAGCCTCACTGTTCTTTCCTTGCTCAAATAAAACGTTAGCTTTTTGAATTTCGGCAATATCGCTGTAAATTCCTTTGTTTTTTTGCTCGATTTCAGCCAATACCTTAAGGCTTTCATCATATTTTCCCTGAGCTTGAAGGTTAAGTGCATAGGCATAAGCGTCGGACCAAGTCTCATTTCTTTTGACTTGCCAAGCCTTAAAAGTTTCAAAGCTGACGGCAATGGTCAAAACGACAATGACGGCGATAATAATCTGCAAACCATAAGTATCCCAAATTTTTTTGAGCTTATCATTTTGCACATCTTCTGAAACTTCTCTGAAAAAGTTTTCAATCGCTCTTGATTCTGCACTTGTTTCTTTCTTTTTCATTTTCCACACTCACTTTATTTCAGGGTTACAGCTACAAATATCTTTTATATATACCTCAAAATCCCAACAAGGCAATCATTTAATCCGATTCGCTGACAATTATTTCCGAATAATATCATTAATCAAAAAGGCTCTTACCCATTTTAAGTCTTCCAGCGGCAATTTTTTGCCAAAAATCATAGTTTTGCAGTCTGATGATATGG
Source organism: uncultured Alphaproteobacteria bacterium (assembly GCA_944390035.1). GTDB lineage: Bacteria > Pseudomonadota > Alphaproteobacteria > RF32 > CAG-239 > Scatocola. The sequence continues at coordinate 4,767 of CALXOP010000035.1, forward strand.
ACAAAAAATACCTATCTGTTGAGGGGTCAAAGTTTACGTCAACCGATTCTATATCGGCTTTGTTAAGCTCATTATCTTTGCGAGAGTGCAGCATAAATTTGTGTACGATAATTATTTTGTGCGGTTTGATGACGATTTTGTCTTTGCGGCACAAGAGCCAAACTGCAAGCAAAATAAGCAACACGCCGCAACCGTATAATGCATTTTTCCAGACCGTATCGGTAATATTTAATCCGAACTCATCCGACAACGCCGAGCACAACAAAAAGACCCCGAACAGCCCAATTCCGAACCAAGAGATAAAATTATAAGCATCCCAAACAAATTTTCTGGATTTAAGGACGGTCTTATCTCTTTTGCGCACAAGGGCCAAAGACGGCGGCAACGGGGCGCGGTCATCATATTTGTTTTCAATTAATCCGGCCTTTGCCAAATCTTGCAAGGACTTATCCAAATCTTCCACATTTCTGACCGCCATGCCCTCATCGGTCATAAAAATTGCCGGCAGATTTAATCCTTTGGCATAATATTCCCACATCCGTCTGATTTTTTTATCCGAGGTGCTGATATAAAGCGGCGCAATTTTGTTTTTGTTTTTGTGATAGAGCTCAATAATATATTTATTTTTATTCAAAAAACCGAATTGAAAAAACTCGATTCTGAAACGAACGCCTTCATAATTTTGCAATTTTTCTTTCACATGTTGCTTTTTGCCCCATACCGGCCGATGAATAATTTCCACGCTATCTTTGGAAAGAAAAATTTTTTTATATCGGATATAAGAAAAAATCAAAGACACGACAATCCAAGTACCCAGAGCCACAATCACCCAGTCAAACATCCAAGGTTTCATAAACGTATCGGCCATGGCGGCATCGCTTCCGACCATGTCAAAAGAGCTGGGCGCCCCTCTAAAACCGTTAAAAAACTCATAAAGTCCGAGCAACACCAACATCGCCCCGAACAACAATCCCGGATACAAAATGCTCAAAGCAATTCTGTCGGATTTTTTGGTGGGAAGATTTTCCAACCTTATTTCAAAACTATGGCTAAAGTGGTCAGGTGCATTAAATTTCATGTCATTATTCCTTCTATAATAATTATGACGTAACTATGCTATAATATTTTAATTAAATAATCATCAATTTTTTTTTGCATAATTCTTCTAAAGATTCAATTAATGTTAACACTCTCACGTTAGAATCTTTATAAATTTATTAAAATTAGAAGGAAAAGCTAATGGGAAGTATAGAAATTTTTGCCAACGATTTATATACGGATATAACACTTTGGGGTTTGGTCTTGCTGTTTTTCACCGCCATTTATTGCAGCTATAATCTCAACCTCAACCGTGCAATATGGTATTTGTTTGCCGGACTTGTGGCAGAGTTTCTGAGCTCTTGGTATGGCTATCACATCAGCTACAATGCCTCCGCCGCCACAATTAGTATGCTGGTGGCCGTAGAATTGACATTTATCTTAATTTCGGTTGTGTTATTGGCATTGTCAGCCTCTGAGATTTTGACCGGAAAGGCTCCTGTTGCGGCTTATGCCGTAGGCGGGATGGTCTTTGGTTTAGCTGCCATAATCTTCTTCTGCTTTATTTCTCCCGACGGCGACATGATAAACAATATGCGCAAAATTTTTCCTATTGCAGGTTTTGCTTATCTTATGGCCAGTTTTTGGTCGCAAGCCTCGGCTCAACAACAAACCGGCTATTGGGTTGCAGCCTCTGCCACCAGCATAACGACGCTTTACTTGCTATTGCGATTGTTTAATATTGGTTATTTTGTTGAGCATACTTGGTATATTTCGCTGTTCACTTATATTGCCTTAGCTTTCTCTCTCATGATGCTAAAAAACGGCTATGCCTATAAAAAGGTTGAAAACCTTGAAAATGAGATAGAAAAATACAACCGTCGTTTGGAAGAAATTATCAAATCCTCACCTTTCCCGATTGTCATTTCTCGTTTAAGCGATGATAAGATTTTGATGGCCAATGACAATGCCGTAAAATTATTTGGCATTTTGCCATCCGAGCTGGAAAGATATCATCTGAAAGACTTTTTTGCCGATGGCGACAATCGTCAACTCTTAAACGAACGCTTGGAAAAAGAAAAAGAAGTGCATGATTTTGAGATTTTGGCCAAGGCCATTAATGGAGAAACGCCGTTTTGGTTGCTGACATCTGCCAACGTCATTGATTATAACTATGATATTGCCCTATATTGTTCTTTCCAAGACATCACCAGCCGCAAAAATCGCGAAGCCGTGTTGAAAAATCAGGCGATTCGTGACCCTCTGACCTCTTTGTTCAATCGTCGCTATTTTGAAGATGAGGTCAATCGCCGTATTGCCGCCGCCCAAGCCAACCATCAACAATACAGTGTTTTGATGATTGATGCCGACCACTTTAAGCGCGTCAATGATACCTATGGGCACAAAACCGGAGATAAAGTTTTGATAGAATTATCTTCCACCACCGAAAAATCACTGCGGCAAGATGATATTGTTGCGCGTTACGGCGGTGAAGAATTTGTGGTCTTTTTGCCGGCTCTGTCGGCAGAAGAGGCCAAAGTTGTTGCCGACCGCCTTCGCGAGACCATTTCTAAAATCGTTGTTCACTCCGACCAAGGAGACGAAGTAAGGTTTACGGTCAGTATCGGTATTTCCTCCTCGGCTATTTCCGATAATATTGATACTTTGATAAAAACTTCGGATGAGGCTTTGTATCGTGCTAAAGAAAGCGGTAGAAACCGTTGCGAAATTTTCACGGTTGACGATTTGAAAAACTTTAATGCATCTGTAGAATACAAAGATGAAAGTGCAAATCACCACCCGATATTTGATAAAGAAAATACCCAAGAGATTTCTTTGCTGGATGGGGTCGATGCCAATCACATTGTCGAAAATCAAACCCAAATCGAAGAACCCAAAAAAGCAGAGCCGACCGCTGCCAAAGAAGTCGATTATCCAATTCTCGGAGTAGATAATGACGAGTTCAAATAAGGCCTCTTGCGGGGTAGAAAATCTGTGCGGAGGCTGTCCGCTGCGCCATTTATCTAAAGCAGAATATCAACGCACCAAAGCCGAAAAGATAAATGCCGTCCTTAAAGGCATAAAACTGGAAAATTTACCTCTTTCCCAACCGCTGTTTATTGGCGATGGAACCAGAAGAAGAGCTACTTTTGCCTTTAATTTTTCTAAAGGCAAAATGATGCTTGGATTTAATGCTTATCACAGCAACGAACTTGTTGATTGCGGTAATTGTTTGTTGTTACGCCCCGAAATTCGCCAAGCTCTGCCCAAACTCAAAAATTTACTGGCCGATTTGTGCACTGAACCTTTTGTCTCCAAGCAAGGCAAAAAAACAGTTTCCACAAGGCTGACCAAAGGCGATTTAGCAATCACTTTGGCAGATAATGGCTTGGATGTGGTCATAGAACTGCCGCAAATGCCGGAATTAAATCATCGGATGATTATTTCCGAACATCTCTCTTCTCTGCCGGAGGTCATCCGTGTTTCTTGGCGGCGTCGGGTCGATGACAAGCCCGAGGTCATTGTTGAAAAATTAGCCCCGCAAATCAAAATCGGCTCAGTTGCGGTATATATTCCGGCCGGAACCTTTCTCCAGCCCTCTCAACAAGGAGAACAAGCACTCATTTCCCAAGTTTTGGAATATTTGGGGGAGGATAGGGGCAAAATTGCCGACCTCTTTTGCGGCGTTGGCACATTTTCTTACCCTCTTTCGGCGTTAAAGGGCAATTCTATAACCTCAATCGATTCTTCGGCGGATTTGTTGGAAGGGTTTCAACGCTCGGTTAATCGGAATATGATTTCCAATATTACGATTAAAGCCAAAAATTTGTTCAAATACCCGCTAGATGAACAGGAGCTGAAAGACTTTGATATTGTGGTTTTTGACCCGCCCCGTGCCGGAGCCAAAGCCCAAGTCGAAAAATTAGCCAATATGGGGAAAATGGGACCTCACAAAATCATAGCCGTTTCGTGCAATCCCGAAACCTTTGTGCGCGATGCCAATATCTTGCTGAGCGGAGGCTGGCACTTGCAAAATTTGCGTATGGTTGACCAGTTTATCTATTCTGACCACAGCGAAATCGTTGCGTTGTTTACAAAATAAATAAGAACGTCTATATTAATTCTCAAAAAAGAGGAATAGACCATGTTAAAAAAAATAAGCCTGATTTTATTTGTTTTTTTAACCGGTTGCGAATATAGCAATATGGATTATGAAACTTGCCCGCGTGTGCAAATTATCCGCGATAATGCGTATCTGACACAAGTTGTCAACTATCGGGAAGAATTTCAAATCAACCTGATTGGCTATGACGGTTATTGCTATTACGACCGCAAGATTCAACAAAACAAGGCTTTGATAAAACCTATTTTTCAAATCAAGCGCCTCCGTCCGAGTGATGAAACGGATGTTCACTTTGCTTTTTATACCGAAACGGTAAAAGGTCCCCCGCAATATATCGGCAAAAAAACACACTATGCCGTTGCCACCATCCCCTCTGATGCCTTGGAGATAGAATATACCGCACCGCAGGTAATGGTTTATGTGCCCGAAGAATATAAATACAGTTATGATATCAATATGGGCTTGGTCATTTCGCCCGAAGAGCGCAAATACAATCATCGCACGTTTGATATTGAATATCGCTATTACAACAAATAAAAGGAGAAATAAATGATTTTTGGCGAAAACAAAGAGCTGAAAAATATGGCCAACGCGATTCGCTTTTTGAGCGCGGATGCAATTGAAAAATCAAAATCCGGCCACCCCGGTATGCCTTTGGGAATGGCCGATGTTGCCACGGTTTTGTTCTCCAAATTCATCAAGATTGACCCCGAGCACCCGCGTTGGTTTGATCGTGACCGTTTTGTTTTGTCGGCAGGTCATGGCTCAATGTTGCTTTATTCTTTGCTTTATCTGTTGGGCTATAAAGACATCACCATTGATGATATTGCCAACTTCCGCCAATTAGGCGCCAAAACCGCCGGACACCCCGAATACGGCCATTTAGCAGGCATTGATATGACCACCGGTCCTTTGGGACAAGGAATTTCCTCTGCGGTGGGCATGGCCTTGGCCGAAAGAATGATTAACGCCCGCTTTGGAGACGATTTGTGCAATCACTATACCTATGTTATTAACGGTGATGGTTGCTTAATGGAAGGCATTTCCGAAGAGGCCGCCTCTTTAGCCGGACATCTGAAATTAAATAAATTAATTGTTTTGTGGGATAATAACAATATCACGATTGACGGTACCGTCGACAAAGCCAACTCCACCGACCAAATCAAACGTTTTCAGGCTCTTGGCTGGAACACACTTGAAATCAATGGTCATGACTATGGTGAGATTGAAAAAGCCATAGCAAAAGCCCAAAAGTCAGACAAGCCGACCTTAATTGCCTGCAAAACCAAAATCGGTTTTGGCGCACCGACCAAATGCGGTACCTCCAAATGCCATGGTTCTCCTCTTGGCGCGGAAGAAATTGCCGCCATGCGTAAGGCGCTTGATTGGCCTTATGACCCGTTTGAAGTCCCTGAGGAAATTTTGTCTTCTTGGCGTGAAGCCGGGTTAAGAAATCATCAAACTTACCAAAAATGGGAAGAAAAAGCCCATGCCGCCGGCAAAACTTTTGATGACTTTATCAATGACCGCTTGCCCGCAGGTTGGGATGATCACCTCAAAGCACTGGAAGAAAAAGCCATTGCCGAGCAAACCAAAGTTGCCACCCGCAAAGCCTCTCAAATGTGTTTGGAACAAATCGTGCCGTATGTCCCGCAAATTATCGGCGGTTCGGCAGATTTGGCAGCCTCAAACCTCACTTTTGTTGATGGCATGAAAACCGTTACCAAAGATGACTATTCCGGAAATAATATTATGTATGGCATTAGAGAGCATGCCATGGCAGCGATTATGAACGGCATGTCATTGCATGGCGGCGCAATTCCTTATGGCGGAACCTTCTTTGTCTTTTCGGACTATATGCGTCCGGCAATGCGCTTGGCCGCACTTATGGGAATACGTGTGATTTATGTTTTGACGCATGATTCAATCGGCGTCGGTGAAGATGGCCCAACCCATCAACCGATAGAACACCTGGCTTCTTATCGTGCAATGCCGAATATCTATACTTTCCGTCCATGCGACGTGGTCGAAACGGCAGAATGCTGGAGAATAGCCATCGAAAGCGAAAAAACGCCAAGCATCTTGGCTCTGTCTCGTCAAAATTTGCCTATGCTCCGCACAGATGCTAAGCTAAATTTGAGTGCTCGCGGCGGATATATTATCTATGGTGAGAAAGACAATCGCCAAGCCACACTCATTGCCACCGGTTCAGAGGTATCTCTGGCGGTAGAAGCCGCTCAAGCTCTGGCACAAGAAGGCATCAAAGTTGCCGTTGTCTCCATGCCTTGTACCGAGTTGTTTGATGCTCAAGACATCAGCTATCAAGAAGACATATTGGGTCAAGCTCCGCGCATAGCCATCGAAGCCGGCTCAAAATTCGGTTGGGAACGCTATGTCGGCCTCAAAGGCGATATTATCGGAATGGATGGCTTTGGCGCCTCCGGTCCGGCGAGTGAATTATATAACTACTTTGGCATCACCAAAGAAGAAATTATCGATTCGGTAAAAACTTACCTAAAATAAAACCACGCAAAAGCAGAGTAGCAGTAAAGGAAAGGGCTTTCTAAAAGGAGGTCCTTTTTTAATGGAATAACACTTCTATTGACAAATTTAAAGAAAAGTTGCAGTATAAGACAAAATTAATCATAAGAATCGCAAAATTATAATTAAAACATTTCGAAACCCAAGCAAATCATAGTTAACTCCAAATAATAGAAGATTTGCAGTGTTTCGTCATCTCGGCTTCTGCGGAAGTCGAAAGAAAGGTCTGATGAATATCATCAGACCTTTTTTCATGTTTTGTCGTGCTATTTTGTTCTCAAGGGTAACTCTTCTACGGCTTGCAGAGGTTTATCCGTCCGCGGCTGTTTGGGCATCGGCGCAGTGCTGTTTGCCGGATAAGCCGGAACGAGTTTTGCCCGCTTTCCGTTATCAAAGACAAAGACTGACGGGGCTTTTTTGTCCCAATAGCCTAATTTGCCGACGAGGACAACTTTTCGATGCGCAACATTGGCAAAAGAGGAGTACTTTGGCGTTTGATAGCCGATGAGCAATTCGCAAGTATGGTCATCGGCCACAAACAAGGTCAAAATACGTTCATTCCAGTCCACCTGAACGGGAATAAGATTGCCTTGCAAACTGTCCACGCTAATCTCAGTAATTACATTGTTTTCACAAGCATTAGCTTCTGTTTTTGCGGACTGGCTTTTTTGACAAGCAAACAAACTGGCGATTAGAGCAATAGCTCCCGCAACGATAATAATTAAATTTTTCATCTCAAATCGATTTTAAGTTAAACATAAAAATAAGCAAAGTGGCGGCATTATCACCACAAAAATTTTTATCTGTCAAAAATAAAAAGAAAGACCGCCGGCTGAAATTCAGCCAGGGCAGGTCTTCTGGCTTAAAGTAACTAACGCGCGATATCAAATCGCAATTTTGTGGTTTCTGTTAAATCCTCATCGGGGTAGTGATACATCAACTGTACCCGAAAAGTCATCTTCAGACTATCTGCGGCAGCATCTATCTGTCGTTTAATCAAATCCATATCCTCTGCGACAATACCGTATGCACACAAAGCATTGGTATTAGAGATTGGGATTTTTCGGACCTCAATGGCAATTGAATCTTGAGCATAAGTTTTCTCAAAATAAATCACCAAGCTGTCGGACTTGAACTGCAGCAGTTTAACACACACATTGTTTGGTTTTTCAGATTTTTTCTGAACGGATGAGCAGCCACATAAAAGGCTTGCAAAAACCAACACGGTTAACATTACTTTTTTCATCTCAAATAACATTTAATTAAACATAAAAATAGCCTTTAGGGGAAACGGTATAACTCTTAAAAAAACAAATTGCAAATAAAAAAAACTCTTCTTTTGCGAAGAGTTTTTGAAAATTCAACAAAAAGCTGATTATTCGTCGTCGCTGACGGGATGATTATCAATCGAATAGCCGGTTGCGCGCACGGTTCTGATATAATCGGGCCCAAAATCGTTCAGTGATTTTCTGAGGCGCCTGATGTGTACGTCCACCGTTCGGGATTCCACATAAATATTGTCGCCCCAAACGGTTTTGAGTAACACCTCGCGAGAGAAAACTTTTCCCGGTGTTTCCATCAACATTTTAAGCAGCCGAAATTCGGTAGGCCCGAGGTGGATGTAATTTTCGCCTCTGAAAACCTTTTTCTCCACCAAGTCCATGCGAATATCTTCAAACACCAATTCTTTGGTGGTGGATATTTCCGGAGCTCTGCGCAAGTTAGCCTTAACTCTGGCCATAAGTTCCGGAATAGAGAAGGGCTTGGTCACATAGTCGTCGGCGCCGGCACTCAAACCTTTAATTTTGTCTTCTTCCTCACCTTTTGCCGTCAGCATGATAATTGGAATATTTTTAATATCGGGCTTGCTGCGAATGAGTTTGCAAATTTCCACGCCTGAAATTTCGGGCAGCATCCAGTCAAGCAAAATAACCGAAGGAGCATATTTTTCCACGTCTGCCAGAGCTTTGTTTCCTCTGGTTTCAATCACAACTTCATACCCTTCTTTTTCAAGGTTGTATTTCAAGAGCAAACCAAGTGCTTCTTCATCTTCCACAACCATCACAACCGGTGCCATTGACTTCTCCTTTTACACTTTTGAGGGAGTATAGCGCATTTAGGGTTAAAATTACCTTAAAGCGTCAATGTTTTTGCGATAATCTTTGCTGGCAAACACGGATGTCCCTGCCACTAAAATATCCGCACCCGCAGCCACGCATTCGGCCGCGGTAAACGGGTTAATTCCGCCGTCAACCTCAATTTTTATATCTCTGTTGCCGATTAAAGATTTGATGCGAGCGATTTTTTGTAATTGTTCGGGAATAAAGGCTTGCCCGCCAAATCCGGGATTAACGCTCATCACCAAAATCTGGTCAACTTTATCCAAAATATAGGTCAAAACATTTTCATTAGTTGCCGGATTAAGCGAAACGCCCGCTTTACAACCTCTTTCTTTGATGGAGCAGAGCAGCGCATCTAAATGTTTGCAGGTTTCGGCATGTATGGTTAAAATATCGGCTCCGGCCTGAATAAACCAATTTAACATAGCTTCAGGATTATCTACCATCAAATGCACATCCAGCGGCAGATTAGTGAGTTCGCGAATAACTCTGACAATCGCCGGTCCAAAAGTCAAATTCGGCACATAATGTCCGTCCATCACGTCAATATGAATCATATCCGCCCCGGCTTTTTCCAAGGCAATAATTTCGTTTCTTAAGTTAGCAAAATCAGCAGATAGAATACTCGGCGCAATTTTAACCATAATTTTTCTCCTGAAGGTTTTTTATTAGAATACCTCAAATTTTATTTGCTTACAAGCAAAAGACATAAATAAAATCTTGACAAAATTTTATAAAAGACGTTTACTCCTAAATCTAATGTGATTTTTATTAAATTATTGTTAAACCCAAAAAAACAAGTATTATGGACAAACTTAAAATTAAGTCGGCGCAGGAAGCCCTTGCAATGGCACAGCAGTATTTAGCAAATTCTATGCAGGATGTGGAGTTGGCAGAAGATAAAAACGGAAAAATTAAGTACAAACTGGCCAATCTCTACAATACTCCGGACTACCGCAACAAAATTGGTGGGGTGTGCTATGTTTTCGGATACCGTCGCAGCGCAGGAGACAAGGCCGAAAACTTTCGTATCTACGTCAAATGCAGTGGTGTGCGCAAAAATTGCCAAGTGAAGGGCATAAAAGTAGAAGACTCTTCAATGGAAGAAATCATGCCCGGAGATAATTTCTCGTGTCTCGGAAATCGCTATCACTACGATGGCAACACCATCACCTTGGGTGAAGAGCCAAAAGAAAGTACGAGCATTCACTAACTGAAATAAGTCCAATGAACTAAAGCCTCCCTTTGCGGAGGCTTTTTTTGTTTCCGCGCGCAAGATATTGCAAAAATGCGAAAAAAACTTGCAAAACTTGGTTAAAAGTATATATTCACCTCCAGATATAACTACAAATAAGGAGAAACAAATGCCTTTAGTAACAATGCGTCAAATTCTTGACCATGCTGCCGAAAACAACTACGGTGTTCCGGCGTTTAACGTAAACGATATGGAACAAATCATTGCCGTTTTGCAAGCAGCTAAAAAAGTAAATGCTCCGGTTATTTTGCAAACCTCAACCGGTGCACGTAAATTTGCCGGTGATCCGATGATTCGTCACATGGTTGCCGCCGGAATCGAAATGTTCCCTGAACTGCCGATTTGTTTGCACCAAGACCACGGTTCATCTGTAAATATCTGCCAATCAGCCATTGTTAACGGTTATTCTTCCGTTATGATGGACGGTTCTCTTGAAGCAGACGGCAAAACCCCGTCATCTTTTGAATATAATGTTAATGTTACTAAAGAAGTTGTTGCCAGAGCTCATGCTGTCGGTGCCTCTGTTGAAGGTGAGTTAGGTGTTATCGGTTCATTGGAAACCGGTAAAGGCGACAAAGAAGATGGTCACGGTGCCGAAGGTGTAATTGATAAAAAACGTCTTGTTACCGATCCTGATGAAGCCGCTCGCTTCGTTGCCGAAACCAAGTTGGATGCCTTGGCTGTTGCCGTCGGAACATCTCATGGTGCTTATAAATTCACTCGTAAACCTGATGGTGAAATTTTGGCAATCGACGTTATCGAAAAAATTCACAAGAAATTGCCGAACACCCACATGGTTATGCATGGTTCTTCTTCCGTTCCGCAAGAATTGCAAGATTTAATCAATGCTTATGGCGGTGCAATTCCTCAAACTTACGGTGTTCCGGTAGAAGAAATCGTTCGTGGTATTAAATCCGGTGTTCGTAAAGTAAACGTTGATACCGACTGCCGTATGGCCATCACCGGTGCGATTCGCAAACTCTTTGCCGAAAATCCGAAAGAATTTGACCCGCGTAAATATCTCAAACCGGCGATTGAAGAAATGCAAAAAGTATGCGAAGCACGCTATATTGCATTTGGTGCTGCCGGCCATGCCGATAAGATTAAAGTTATCCCAATGTCAGTAATGGCTAAACGTTACGCTGACGGAGAAATTTAATCCAGCCAAGATATAAGTCAAAAAAAATGGTCTGAATTTCAGACCATTTTTTTTAATAACTATCGACTTCTTTTCTTTCTTTTCAAAACAAAGAGCGCATTGGTCGAGTTTTGTTGCAACTCTTGTTCAACGCGGTGAATATATTCTTTGTCTTTTGTGAGTCTGGGCAAACTTTCAACATATTTTTGCCCCAGAATATATTTACTTTCATCTGAAATTTTGGCTTTTTTCAAAGAACCCCAAATTTCTTCAATTTCTTTTGAGCTAAATTTATCTGGCATTTCCGTTGCCAAATCGATAGATGCATTTATTTTGTCTTGCGTTGGCAAATAATTCAACCTTTCTTTTTTGATATTGAATATCATTTGCTGATTATTGAGCATGGTATAGATTTTCAGCATATCATTTAGGGTTGAAATGCAATTATTTTTTTGCGCATTTTCATAAGCCTGTTTCAGATAATAAGCACTCCACCTTAAATTAGCTCTGTCTTTGGCATCCAAATTTTTAGAAAGTTGTTTCGGCTCGGTTTTATCCCAGTAAAGCGATGCCAACTTTTTATTGGCGCGATACAATTCATCGGGCGCCTTTGTTTTTGCCAAAACACGCTTATAGGCAGCAATCAAATTATTGGCATTACTTTTAAAAACAGAGCTGTTTACATTTTTCGCTTGGCTTTTTAAGCGGTCATGACAACAGGTAACAATTTTCAAATCATTACTGTTGACCAGCGCTTTGAGCAAACATTGCAATTCGCTCTCGCAAGCCGGCCCTTCACCATAAGAGTTAGGCATAATATTAGACTTGCGAAAAACCTCAGATTGCAAATAATACATTTTAGCCAGTTGCTCAGGTTTCAAAATATTTTCATAAGTTTGCGCTTCTTGGTAGAGTTCTTGAGCCTCCATCATTGGCAAACCGATTGTTCCTCTTTCTCTGCCTTTATGGATTTTATCGGCATGGTCAATAAAGCCGATAACCTGAGTCAAATAAGGAAGATTTGAAAATCTTAATTCCATAAATTCGGGCAAGGCCTCTTGAATTTGCTCGGCGGTTTTATTCAGGGCAATATATTGTTGCTCGCTGGCCGAAAAATCACAAATCTGAAACAACAATCCGTAGCTGATTTCTTTTTTCCCGTCTAAGGCAAAATTAATAATTTCTTGCATAGTGTTGTCCAAAGATTTATTGGCATACTTTATAAATGATGCATTTCCGAGAGCCACCGGCACAATTTGTGTGACATCATCAATACCTTCTTTCGACTGCCCAAAAATTTTTTGGAATTGCTCGTCACTCATATTTTCCAAAGTTTTTTTGGCAATAATTTGCTCGAAATTTTCCTCGGTCAGTGCCGCCGGCGGATAAAGAATAAGTGTTGTTTCCTGGGTGTTCTCTTGAATTTTTTCGGCAGGATTAGAGGCAAATGATACAGTCCCTTCACCTAATGTATTATTTGAAAAAAATTTCATTGGACTCTCTTCTAAAATTTATTGTTTTGTCTAGTTTTGTTGAAAATACGTAAAGAGTCAATAAATTTTTTCAAAAAAATTAAATTCCTTGCTAAATTTCGCGAACTGTAGCATTATTTCAAGAAATCAAAATAATACAGAGGAAATAATGGCACTAAAGTTTGAAGTCTTAAAAAAGAGCGGCAAATCCCGCTTAGGCAAACTCCACACCAAGCACGGCACGGTTGATACGCCGGCCTTTATGCCGGTTGGCACTTGCGCCACCGTCAAGGCCATGATGCCGGAATCCGTTGCCGCCACGGGTGCACAAATTTTGCTTGGCAACACATATCACCTGATGCTTCGTCCCGGAGCAGATTTGGTCGAAAAAATGGGTGGCTTGCACAAATTTATGAATTGGCCTAAGCCGATACTGACCGATTCCGGCGGCTTTCAGGTAATGAGCCTGTCAGGTTTAAGAAAATTGAGTGAAGAAGGCGTAGCTTTCAGCTCGCATGTTGATGGCAAAAAGTTTTTCTTAAGTCCGGAAGAATCCATCAAAATTCAGCATAAACTCGATTCGAATATCACCATGTGTATGGACGAGTGCGTCAAATTGCCGGCACCTTATGATAAGGTTAAAAAGTCGGTTGAAATGTCCATGCGCTGGGCCGAACGCAGCAAAAAAGCCTTTATTGACCGTGACGGGTACGGTATTTTTGGTATCCAACAAGGCGGAGATTATCAAGATTTGCGAGCCTATTCGGCAGAATGTCTGAAAAAAATCGGCTTTGACGGCTATGCCATCGGCGGCTTGGCCGTAGGTGAGGGGCAAGAAACCATGTTTCAGGTGTTAGACTATGCCCCCGGAATGCTACCGGAAGACAAACCGCGCTATTTAATGGGGGTTGGTCGTCCTGATGATATTGTCGGTGCAGTCCTCAGAGGGGTAGATATGTTTGATTGTGTCATGCCGACCCGTTCGGGACGTACCTCGCAGGCCTTTACGCGTTTTGGTACCATCAATATTCGTAACGCCCGCCACCGTGAAGACCCGCGCCCTTTGGAAGAAGGCTGTGATTGCCCATTGTGCACGCATTATACCAGAGCCTATATTCACCACTTGCAAAAGTGCAATGAAGTTCTTGCGGTAATGCTTTTGACCTGGCACAATATCAGATATTATCAACGCCTGATGCAAGGTCTGAGAAACGCGTTGGCAACCGACACATTGGATTCCTTTGTCAAACAGTTTTATGCCGACCAAGCACAAGGAGATATTCCGGCGCTTTAATAACAAGAAAGACGAAAACAATGACCGATAAAATAGATGAAGTTGTCAGCTCCTTTGCCGAAGAAAATCGGCAGGAAGGCTTGCGAGTATTTGTTGCCGGCGGCAATCGCCCCGGTAATGACCCGATATATGTAGAAGAGGCTTATAATTTAGGCCGCCAGATTATAAAACTGGATTTCAAACTTGACTTTGGCTTGTCAAATTCGGGTATTATGGGCGCTGTCGCTCGTGGGGTTTTAGACGGATGGAACAAAAAGAAAAGTCAAACCACGCCGATTCAAGGCATTACCACTCAAGCCTATTATGACCTTTATCCGCATGATGATGCCATTATCGGCCAAATTGAAGATGTGATTTTGGCCAAAACTTTGGAGGAGCGCAAACAAAAACTCCTCAATGCCGACTTTGTGGTCTTTGCACCCGGAGGAGTCGGAACTCTGGATGAGTTGGCATATGATTGCGTTGCCATGCAAGATGGATTTTTGCCGGTAAAACCTTTTATTTTGTTTAATATTGAAGGTTATTTTCACCATTTGGTAGAATATCTTAAATACATATCTGCCAAAGGATTTGCCGATCCGATGCCGTTCATTATTGTTGATAACAGTGATGAATTGAGCGTTGTTTTCCGCCTTTTAAAATTGCGTTACCAAAAAGGCAAGACCACGGCTGAGGTATATTCTTCAACCCGCCAGTTGATTTATGAATTGCCTTATTTCTTAAAAAAGAAAACCGATAGCTCGGTTCACGTAGAAGATATTATTGCCAATATGAATCAAATAATTCACCATGGCACCAACGATGAACGGCAAGAGCTTGCCAATGAAATTGAAACCGCTTATCTGGAAAAAGAGATTGAGCGTATGTATGACCGCTTAGCCAAAACCGGCCGTGATACCTCCATTGTCAGTGATAAGCTCACCAATTTGAAAAAGCGCAAAAAAGCCAACAAACAATCAAAATAAAATAAAGCCCCGATTAGGGGCTTTGTTTTTTTATTTGTTTTTCAAAATTTGTTTGGCTTCTTGATTGGCCTTGTCCATAATTTCAGCCGAAAGACGGAGTTTTTCTTTCTCTTCGTCGCTTAAATTCGGAACAACTGCACCATATACGCCTCTGCGGCTGACAACACTTGGCAAAGACAAGCAAACATCTTTCACGCCTTCAACATTTTTGTGCAAAGAAGATACGGTTAGTGTGCGTTTTTCATCTTTAATAATAGCTTCGCAAATTTTTACCAAAGAGCTGGCAATACCATAATATGTGGCACGTTTCCCGTGATAAATTTTGAAACCGGCCTCTATCACGTCTTGAGACATTTTTTGTTTAAGCTCATCAGTTAGCTTAACACCTGTTTCTTTGGCATAAAGATCAATGCCGGAACCGCCGATAGCAGCCGTTGACCAAGACACCAAAGACGAACTGCCATGCTCACCCATAACATAAGCATGAATCGAGTGTGGAGAAATATTGAAATAATCACTCAGCATGGCTCTGAACCGCGCGGTATCCAATACGGTACCGGAGCCGATAACTCTTTGAGACGGAAATTTAGAAATATCCAAAACCACCTTGGTAATCACATCCACCGGATTAGTTGCCACCAAAATAATGCAGTTTGGTGTATTGCGAATAATTTTCGGGACAATATCGCACATAATTTTGGTATTGCTTTCCAACAACTCTAAACGATTATCCGAGAGGGCTTTCTGGCAATCAACCGTAATAATCACAATATTTGCGCCATCCAAATCCTCATAATCGCCGCAATAAACATTGCTGTCCGAGGTCATTGCCGCGGCATGAATCACATCTAAGGCTTCGGCATTAGCTTTGTCGGTATTAATGTCCACCAACACAATTTCTCTGGCCAAACCTTTAATCGCCAAAGTATAGGCAGTTGTACTGCCGACAAATCCGGCACCGATAATTCCGACTTTCATGGACTTTCTCCCACATAGGTTAATGATGTCATTATTTAATACTATTTTTATAAAATTTGCAATTTTTTATCATATTTTAATTTTTTAGGCGCAAACTATTTGCAATTTATAATCAAACACCGAGATGAAAATGCCGCAAAACACATTGCATCGACAGTTAAACCGAAACCTTAATTTGTATTTGTCACAGGGGTTTTTGAGTTGGTTTATTATCTCTTGGCCGATAGAGATACTCTATTTTGCACAAATCTTAGAAAGCTATACGTTGGCAATGAGCTTGTTTGCTCTGCAAAATTTATGCTTGGTCTTTTTTGAGTTGCCGTTGAATTGGTTGGCCGATAAATACGGGCGCAAAAATCTTTGCATCTTAGGGTCTTTATCGCTGTTTTTGGGCTATTTGTGTTATAGTTTTGCCGGTGGATATTTTCTGTTGGTTTTCGGGGCAATTTTTTGCGGAATAAGCCGCTCTCTCCATGTTAACACCGATGCACTTATTTATGGTAGCTTGCAATATATGCACCGCCTGCCGGAATATGAGCCTATCCGAGCCAAGTGCCGCAATATTATGCAAATAGGTCTGGGCTTAGCGGCCTTTGCCAGCATTATAGCGGTGATGTATTCTTTGCGGTTAGCCGTACAAATAACGCTTGTTCCTTTGGCAGTCTCGTTTATTTTGTCGCTGTTTTTAATCGAAGCGCCGTTTCCTCAGCCGCGAAACGATAATTTCTTCATCCACCTCAAAATGGTGCTCAAATATATACAAGGCAATCGGCGTTTAAGCGGCTTGGCCTTAGGGGAATCTTTGCGCTATGGGCTAAATGAAGCAGCGTTTGACTTTAATGCAGCCTTTTTCAAACAATTTGTTCCGGTCTGGAGCTTAGGCATCTTCAGAGCTTTAGGTCTGGCACTTGAATATTTGGGCAACCGTTTGTCCTCTTTGTTCGCAGCACAATGGGGAATTTCAAAAACCACGATACGCGGGGCCTTTGCCGATAGCTGTATTAATATCGTTGCGGTTTTGATGTCAAGTTTTTGGAGCTTATTCGTGCGCTTAGGAGCCCCGTTTTGCAGCGGTGTGCGCGAGCCTTTGCAAAAGTCACTCATTAAAGATGAGAGTCCGGACAGAACCCATGAGATTATTGTATTGTTAATGTCGTTGGGCAAAAGTTTAATCTATGCCGTATGCGCCCTTTTTATTGGAATTGTAGCCGATTTGAGCAATCCTTATTGGGCATTGCTGAGTGCCTATATTTTGTGCTTGTTATCAAACTGGTTATACCAAGAAAGTCTCAAGGAAGAATAATTTCGCTTAAATAAATTTTTTATTTGTGCTATACTCTGAGCGTTTGAGTAATATAAGCGGGAAGATTTTTTTATGCAAACCTCAGTAGCTCGTTTTCTTTGGCACTATGCACGCCGCCTCAAAGGCCTATGTGTCGTAATGGTTTTGGTTATGTTTGGAGCGCAGTTTTTCAGCCGCAGCACCAACTGGGCCAGTGCGCAAATGATAGAGATTATATCGCAAGGCTCAGCCGATAACGAGACTCTGCAAAAGATTATTCACTATCTGGTTTTAATCTTGCTGTGTTTGCTAATGCAAAGTTTGCTGGTTATATCCACCCGCATGCTGGATATGAAATTTCTGCCTTATTATATCGGCAAAATGTCCAAAGACTTATTTACTTGGGCGCACAAGCACTCAACCGCTTTTTTTGCCGAAGAAATGGCGGGAAATGTCTCCGGCAAAATCAAAACCATCCTCAATAACAGCGAAGCGCTCTACTACCATATTATGCAAGGCTTTTTGTTTCCGGTAGGCAGTTTTCTGACAGCTTTTTTCTTTATCGGACAAATCAGACTGTCTTTAGCCCTGTGGTTTAGCTTGCTCTGTGTCATTTTAGCTTTTGTACAAATCAGAATTCGCAAAGGCATCGGTTCTCTTTCATCCCGCAAAGCAAAGCTCATGTCGGAATCAAACGGTATCTTGGTGGATAGCATTACCAATTCGGATTTGGTTAAAAACTGCGCTAATTTTAATTATGAACGTCGCACCTATTATGATTCGGTCAGAAAAGCTCTCAAAGCCGTCCGCAAAGAGGTCAAACGTAGCGCTTGGGTTGATACTTTCTCCCGAATGATTAATGATACCATGACTATCAGCTTTTATCTGCTGACGTTTTATTATTGGTACTATAAGAACTTGAGCGTCGGCGATGTAGTTTTAATCTTGTCGCTTATTTCTTCTATGACGCAATCCATGATGCACATGGGCTTTTTCTGCACGAATTATGTAATGTTTACGGGCGGTATTCAAGATGGGCTTGATTTGCTCAATAAACCTTGCGATATTGAAGATGCCAAAAATGCCGCGCCTTTGGCTGTCACAGAAGGAAAAATCTCATTTTCGCATGTGAATTATCACTATAAAAACGCCTCAGCCTTGTTTAGCGACTTTAACTTGACCATCGGACCAAAAGAAAAAATAGGCCTTGTGGGGCGTTCGGGTTCGGGTAAATCCACATTGATAAAATTGCTGTCGCGTTACTATGATGTCCAAGGCGGTTCAATAGAAATTGATTCTCAAGACATTAGAACCGTGACACAAAATTCTCTGCGGCAAAACATAGCTCTTATACCGCAAGACCCGAGCTTGTTTAATCGCACGATTATGGAAAATATTCGCTACGGCAATATTCATGCCTCCGATGAAGAAGTGATAGAAGCCGCCCAAAAAGCCTATATTCATGACTATATTATGAGCTTGCCTGATGGCTATAACAGCAAAGTCGGTGAAAGAGGGGTTATGCTCTCAGGCGGTGAACGCCAACGCATCGCTATTGCGCGAGCCATACTTAAAAATGCTCCGATTCTTATTTTGGATGAAGCCACCTCTGCCTTAGACAGCGAGAGCGAAAACTATATCCAAACCGCCCTCAAAGAGCTCATGAAGGACAAAACGGTAATCGCCATTGCCCATCGTCTTTCCACCCTCAAAGAGATGAACAAATTAGTGGTAATGGAAAAAGGCGCAATCAAAGAAATCGGTACCCATGCCGCGCTTATCCGCAAAAAAGGGGCTTATTACCAATTTTATCAAATGCAGTCTTCAGGCTTTCTGCAAATTGAAGAAGATGAGACTAGCGCTTAAATTGAATATATTTGTTGAGTTGCAAGCTATCAATAATTTCCATCACGGCAGCAAATTGTTCAAAGGCGCGGTCAATCATTTGGCGATTAGTGGTGCGTTGAAAGATTGATGAAATCTCAAACATATTTTGCTTGGTTTCAATGCTGATGAGCAATTTGTTATCAAAAAAGCTAAATTGAATTGTTTTGCCCAGAAAGGCTGTTTGAGCTTGTAAAATTCTCTCCATAAAGGCGGTGGTCAGCAAATATCTGGCTTCCACCTGATTATCTCCGAACACTTCAAATTGTTTTTCAAAGACCGGATCTTCAAGTTTGATGCGCTCTCCGCGCCCGATTTTTTTGAAGATATTGAAGAGTCCGCTGTCTTTTATCACCACGGTTTGCCCATCAAATTTTTTCTTGAGTTCAAACAAAATAACCACACCTTTGAACACGGTAACATTGGTCGAGCCGTTTTTGGTGCGCACTTTTTTATAAAGCGTTTCTTCGGCGATTGTGGTCTTGGTGTTGTTATAAACCCCGCAAAAAAAATCATCACCGTTGGAAGAATCAAATTGTGGAAAGACTTTTGATTTGGATAAAATCTCGGAAGGAATTTCCAAGCCGTTGGCATAAGAAAAATCCCCCCAAAAACCGGCAAATTCTTCCATCACGTCTTTTTTTATGGCCACAATAAAATTGGTAATCGGAGCACTGCAGTAAAAATAAGTAAAAGCAACATAAAGAAACAAGCCGTAAGTGGTGAATTTTAAGCAAGTTTCGCTCTCTTTCACCATATCTCCCCAGAAAGCCATCCAGCATCCCAGCATCAAAAGTGGAATAAAGAACGCGGTCAGGAGCATACGATTAATAAAAATATTGAGTTGTTTTTGTCGTTCAACTTCCATTTCCGCAAATTTTCCTAATAACTTGCGGTTATAAAATTCGTCAAATTCAGCTTTAGTCTTGAGCATTATTTAAAGTAATCCGCACTGTTAATAGATTTTTTCTCTTCTTCTTGCGCCTCAAAATAGGGCATATCCGCCTTAATTCCGAGCATTTTTGCCATCACACTGCTGGGGAAAATTTCGGTAGCGTTGACCAAATCATTAACAGCCGAGTTATAAAAGCGTCTGGCAGCGGCAATGTGTTCTTCCACACTTTGCAAAGATTGCATGGTCTCAAGCAGGGCTTGGTTAGACTTCATGTCCGGATAATTTTCTACAGAGATGTTAAATTCTTTGAGTTTTGCCTCCAATAAAGATTCATTTTCAATTTTGGCTTTCGGGTCAGCTCTAAAAGATGAGCTCATGGCATTTGTTCTTAACTTTGCGATTTCTGCCATCAGATTTTTTTCATGTTCCATATATTTTGCCGCCATATTCATCATATTGGGAATAAGGTCGTAACGTTTTTTGAGCTGCACATCAATACCCGACATAGCTTCGTTTACTTTATTTTTTTTCAAGATAACGCCGGCATATAAGACATAAAGAACCACAACCACAATGCCTAACACTACCCAACCCAAAACAGACATAATTTTACTCCTATAGAAATTTACGAATAACCTTATGTTGGCGTAAAAATATTAAATTTTATTAAAGAGTTAGCAATATATTCATTATTTTTAGCTAATTTGGCACTAAGGAGAACAAAATGTTAAATTGGATATGGTGTGGCTTTTTCATCGCGGCCTTTTTAGCCGCTCTGGCGCAAAGTTTGTTTTTGGGCAATAGCGAAATTTGGAGCGAGTTGATTGGCTCAACCTTTACTTCCGCCAAAACGGCTTTTCAAATTTGCCTAAATTTAACCGGCATGCTGTGCTTGTGGTTAGGTCTCTTAAAAATTGCCGAAAAATCAGGAATAACAAATCTTTTAGCCGCTTTCCTCAAGCCTCTGTTTCAAAAAATTATGCCGGACGTCCCTGCAAACCATCCGGCCCTTGGCTCGATTGTTATGAATATTGCCGCCAATGTCTTAGGGCTGGATAATGCCGCTACCCCGATGGGGCTAAAAGCCATGGAACAACTGCAAACGCTCAATCCTCATAAAGACCAAGCCTCTCCGGCGCAAATCTTGTTTATGGTGATTAATGCCTCTGCCGTCACCCTTATTCCGATAACGATTTTAATGTATCGCGCAGAGTTGGGCTCGCTTAATCCTTCAGCGGTTTTTGTCCCCATCTTGCTTGCCACATCTGTCTCCAGCTTGGTTGGCTTTTTAGCCGTCGCTTGGGTGCAAAAATTGCCGATTTTCAATCGTGTCGTCTTGAGCTATTTAGTCGGATTTTTAGCCCTTATCGGCGGTCTTGCCTGGTATTTCTTGTCACTTTCGCCCGAAGATAGATTAACAGCCTCAGCCCAAGGCGGCAATTTTATATTGTTTGCAGTTATAATTATTTTTATTGCCGCCGGTTTAATCAAAAAATTAAATGTGTATGAGGAATTCATCCTTGGCGCCAAAGAAGGATTTGACATCGCCGTCCGCATTATTCCTTACTTGGTAGCCATGCTGGTTGCCATTGCCGTCTTTCGCACATCGGGTTGTCTGGATTATATTGTTCAGGCCTTTGGCTGGCTGTTTTCATCTCTTGGACTGAATACGGATTTTGTGGCCGCCTTGCCAACCGCTGTCATGAAACCGCTATCTGGCAGCGGGGCCAGAGCCATGATGATAGAAACCATGCAAACCTATGGAGCTGATAGCTTTCCGGCATTTGTATCTTGCGTCATCCAAGGCTCCACCGAAACCACGTTTTATGTCCTAGCGGTTTATTTTGGAGTGGTCAAAGTCACCAAAGTCGGAGCCGCACTTCCTTGTGCTCTTTTGGCCGATTTGGCAGGAATCATCGCCGCCATTTGCTTGGCATATGTATTTTATTAAAAGAAAAGCTCCGCAAGGGGAGCTTTTCTTTAAGCAATTTTCTTTGATTTAAATTGTGCATTGTACAAGGCCTTATAAGCACCGTTTTCAATGTTTAATAATTGCTCGTGCGTTCCTTGTTCCACAATTTCGCCGTCATTTACCACAACAATATTATCGGCATTTTGTACGGTTGACAAGCGGTGAGCAATCACAAACACAGTTCTGTCTTGCATCAAATTATCGATGGCCTTTTGCACCACAGCCTCGGCTTTGTTATCCAATGCGGATGTTGCTTCATCCAAAATCACGACCGGAGCATTCTTGATAAAAGCTCTTGCAATAGCCAAACGTTGACGTTGCCCGCCCGAAAGTAAAGAACCTCTTTCACCGATTTTGGTATCAAGTCCATCTTTGAGTTCAGAAATAAACTCGTCCAAACAAGCCATCTTAACAGCCTTAGCGATTTCTTCTTCCGTGGCATCTTCTTTACCTAACAAAATATTGTCACGAATTGTACCGGCAAACAAGAAATTATCTTGGAACACCACAGCAATATTATCGCGCAAACTTTGCAATGTAAAATCTCTGATATCTGTTCCGTCAATGGTAATTGACCCGCTTTTTACATCATAAAATCTGGGAATCAGGTTGACAATTGTGGTTTTTCCGCCGCCTGAATTTCCAACCAAAGCGATTGTCGAGCCGGATTTAACGTTCAGATTAATATCTTTTAAAACCGGCACTCCTTCATTATACTCAAAATCGACATGATGAAATTGAATACCCTTATGAACACCAAGGAGCTTCTGTGCATCCGGACGATTTACAATAGTCGGTTCGGTTTCCAAAATTTCTACCACACGCTCAATAGCCAAAAACGAAACTTGCATGGCGTTATAGTTTTTGCCAATACTTTTGATTGGGGTATAAAGCAGAATAAGCGCCGTAATAAAAGACACAAAGTTACCGCTGGTAATGGTGCCGTTAACAATTAAATAGCTGCCATAACCAATCACGGCGCCGATACCGATAGAAACAATAATATGCAAAGCCGGCGTCATCCATGCGGTTTTTTGCACCATTTTAATAGTGAGCTTAAACAGGTTTCGCAACGTATCATCAAAGCGATGATAAATTTTGCGCTGCAAATTATAAGAGGCGATTGTTTTGTTCCCTGAACAAGTTTCGGTATAGTTAGAAAGAATTTTTGCGCTTTCGACCACACTTCCCAAAACCACACGTTTAATTCTTCTTCTAACCGAAGCCAGAGGCATCAAAGCGCATCCCAAAATCAACACGGCAATGATGGCCAACTGCCAAGAGTTATAGATTAAAACGCATACCAAGGAAACCGAAGAAAAGAAACGCGATACAAATACTTTTAAATTTTCCAGCAAACCGGCACAAGCAACATCACAATCTGAGCTGAAGCGCTGAACAATAAATCCTGAGTCATGCTGGTCAAAATAAGCTGTTTGCATGTGTAAAAGTTTTCGATAAAGGGAGCGTTTCAAATCTTGATTAATTTTTGTGCCGACCCAAGTATTAAGATATGTGGCCGCATAATTAAGTCCGCCTTGCACCGACGTAAATGCAACAATTAATAACGGAATATAAGCCGGAGAGGAGCTTGATTTGTCAACCAAAACAATATCCATATAAGGCTTTAAAGACAAAGCCACCACCGAATCTAAAGCCCCGATAGGAATACAAATTAAAATGGCCAAAATAGCCCGAAACAAATAGGGCTTAACAAAAGGCCACATTTTTTTGTAGTGCTCGGTAAATTCGAGTTTTTTTGGTTCTTCATCAATTTGAATTTTATCTTCAATCATCGTTTTTCCTTAAAAATATAGATAAGGTATAATAAAAAATTTTATGTTTAATGCAAGCTATAAGTGAATAATCCCTAAAAACTGCAACACCGCAACCACAAATCCGATTTGCATAATCAAAACAAATGCAAATTCAGCCTGATAGCTTTTCTTTTTGTTTTTGTGGTGTAAGGTTTTTTGCGCGAGCAAAGCCCCGCTCCAGCCGCCAAGCATTTCCAAGGCATGCAGGTTTCTTTCGGGCACACGCCACTCACCTTTAACGGCCGCACGCTTATCAACAAAATAGGCCAAATAAGTAACCGGATTGATAACCACAAATTGATACACCAAAAACAACAAAAGTGTTTTGGGTGCAAACGGCGTCACTCTAAAATAGTGTGTTTCAATATAATAGGCTCCCAAAATAACGATTCCGGCATGGAGCAGAAAGAAACTGTTTTTTTGCAAAGGTCGGATAAGGAGTAACAATCCGATTAAAATTGTGCTTGCGGTAATAACCATAGATTTTCTCTGATAAATTAACAACACGTCAGGCATAATAACGAAATTATAAAAAAAAGCAACCACCTATCAAATAGTGAATAACTAAAAAAAAGATAATGAGATTTAAAAAAATGCCTTTATATTAAGGTTAATAAAAAGTAAAAATTTAAGGATAAGAGATGAAAAAACTTCTGACGGCATCAGCATATATCTTATTGGCAGCCTGCACGGTAGCCAGCCACCAGGCCATGGAAGACAATGCACAATATGTGGTTGATACGCCCTATGCCCAGCCGCAACCGCTCACCGATGAAAGCACTGCGCCCGAGGCATATATTTTAGTTGCCAACCGCACGATTAATAAGTTGTTGGATGAAACTTCAGAATATTATGACAAACTGCCGCGTCCGAAAATTTATGTTATGTCTCCCGAAAAGCCAGATGAAAATACCCCTGACGGCATCTACCAAGCCCGCCTTGAAACAATAAAAATTCTGGAAGGCTCCAAAACCTATACGGTTGTTAACAATTTAAATGATGCGGATTATTATCTCAAAATTTCTGCCAACCCCATTGCTTTGCAAGGAAGCACAATGCCGGCCATTTCTTATCACTTAGCTCTTTACTCATCTGACAACACCCCGCTCAAGGAGTGGTCTCAAGTAATCAAACAAGTCCAAAATGACGATAAAAGCTGGTGGTAAAATTGCGATTCTTAACGGCTCTTTTGGTTGCCTTGTTGGGGGCACTTTCGGCCCAAGCTGCGGATAATGATGTCTCTTTAGATACGTCATCTCTGGATGGTGATGTTATCTCGGTTTACGGCACGGACTGTGAAAAAATCAAAGCCGGAGAGGCGCGCTCAACGGTACGTGTCCGCGTGACGGATAAAGCCAGTTATTTGGCGGTTAGTTCTTTACCTGATTTAAAAAATGCCCATGTTGAGTTAAATGACCATGACTTTAACGTGATGGTCTATAATTTGGTGGATAACAGCATTGAGGACATGGCAATCCGCACCACCAAGCAAACACCGGATGAAATTTGTGTCGAGGTTACGGGCTACATTTCGGGCAAAAACATTTTCGCCGCCATTGATGAGGCCTTAAATCGCCAAAAAAATTCATCTGAGCCCGAAGAAGAAATAAATGAAACTCAGCAAGATGTTGAGCAAGTAGAGGAGCCAAAGCCGGTTTCCCAAGAAATACAATCCTCAGAAGTAGATGTGTCGCAAAAACAAGCTCTTTATGCACCCGAAACACCGGCACCCGAAACGCAGCCGGAAATTCCGCAAACGATTGAAGAACCTGAACCAACGCAAGAGGATGATTATTTAGCCGCCAAAGCCGCCAGTAAAGGGTTAATTTTTATTGCGCCGACAGAGTTTTTCAATAATACCTCATCTGCCAAATATTCGGAAATTTTGCGTGAAATGTTTGTAAAAAGCGAATATTTTTATATTACCGATAAAAAGGAATTGGCTGATTTTGTGATAACGCCGAAAGTCTTGCGTGCCAAGGTTGACCCGATAAATTCCGAAACCAACCGTCTGCAAATGGTTATCTCGCTTGAAAGTTATAATCCCGCAACGGAAGAGACCGATACCGAACATCAAAATCGTTTTGTCTTGTTTAGTTCAAGCGAAGATGAGCAAGAAGTCGCCTCTAAATTAATGAAACAACTTTTTTCCAAAGCCGCCGATAAAATCATTACCGAGTTGGAGATTAAGCAGCGCAAAAAGAATAATGATGCCGGCTTGCCGTCGGTTATAACGCCGGTGTCGAACTCTCCAGTAAAGACGGGTGCTCTTTAATAGAGCGAACCACATAGCTTAAATTGTTAAATCTGGGGAGTGATTTTGCCGCGCAATAAGCAGTAATTTGCATTTCAAGTTTATTGCGCAAAACTTCTCTGTCTCCGGCCTCGTCCCCCACATAGACCACAATTTCCAAATCGGTAAAGCCTCGGTCGGTATAAAGGTTAAAATCAAGGCTCAAGACCACATCTTTAATCATATTGATTAAAGTTTTTTGCAAAGTTTTGAAATGCTCAAGCGCGTTCAAATATTTGAAGACGTTCACAAATTCCTGCAAGGCTTTTTTTCTATCAAAATTCGCATCGCAAACGGCAATTCTCTCCAAATAATCCAAATTGCCGACAATGGCTGCATATT
This sequence comes from uncultured Alphaproteobacteria bacterium, assembly GCA_944390035.1. Classification (GTDB taxonomy): domain Bacteria; phylum Pseudomonadota; class Alphaproteobacteria; order RF32; family CAG-239; genus Scatocola. The sequence continues at coordinate 31,177 of CALXOP010000035.1, forward strand.
TAATCATCTGCGCAAAAAAGATATTAATAAAACTTTTTGTCGCATCAAATTTTGGCTTGAGCAAAATTCCGGCCATATCGGTAAGCCCGAGATTAACCAGGTTGGAGATAAACAAAGCCTCCATTGCCGGCGACATCTCACCGCCCAAGTCCCAAATTTTGTAGGCGAGGGCCTTGGCTTTTTGCTGCTCGCCGCGCATAATTTGCTCTTGCATGAGCAAAATCAAGCCGTTTATGTCATTAGGACTTTCTTTAATCAAGTGATAAAGCTGCTTTTCTAGGTGCAAAATTTCATCTTGTTGCGCATAGTTTAGCTTCACCAATAACTTATAAATAGTCGGAAAACTCGTAATCGGCAGTTCTCCTACTTGAGCCTGAATTGGTTGGGTTAATTGGTTTTGTTCATCACTCATCTTAAAAATCCTTTTAGCTGGAATAAGGCTAAGTCAAAAAAGTTAAAATTTATTTTTATTTTTCCAAAATAAAAGTGCACGGCCCGTCATTGACCAAAGACACCAACATCTCCGCCTGAAAAATGCCGGTTTCGACTTTAAGGTTATGGCTTTTCAACTGTTGCACAAAATATTCATATAAGGGCTTAGCCTCTTCGGGGCGTGCGGCAGTTTCAAATCCGGGGCGATTCCCGCGAGATGTGTCTCCGGCCAACGTGAATTGCGAAATGGCTAAGATTTCTCCGCCGACATCTTGGATAGAGAGGTTCATTTTTCCGTCATTGTCTTCAAAAATACGCAAATTTGCAACTTTTTTAGCCAAATAATCGGCTTGTTGCGGAGTATCGCCTTTTTGCACGCCGATAAACAGCAAAAATCCCTTAGCGATTTTGCCGACAATTTGTTGCTTTACCTCGACCGCTGCCGAAGTTACTCTTTGTACCAGAACTTTCATTGTTATACATACCAAGTTATTGTTAAGAGCTCTTATGATATTGCAATAATCTTTAAGATAAATTAAAATTCGCGCAATTAATAAAATTTAAGGACTTAGCCGATGCAAAAAATTTTGCTGATTTTAGTAATGATGAGCTTGAGCGGTTGTGCCTCTTTTGGCAGAGGAGTGGCCGAAGCCTTACTTGATGACCAAAAAGAAGACACCCGCCAGTGTGAAATTCAAGGAACACCCTTACCCGGAATCAACGATATGTTTAAGCAAAACAAAGTTGTCAAAGTGATGATGATTCACGGGGTCGGCACACATACGCCGGGCTATGCCACGCGCATTCGGGAGAACTTGGCCAAAAGTATGGGGCTAAACGTTTTCTCTCGCCGTGATAAAAATATTGTCTTGATTGATCCTGATGATAAAAAGACCGAGATTGGTAATTTGCGCGTGACCCGCATGCAAAATGAAACCGGCACTAAAGATTTGATTTTTTACGAACTGACTTGGTCGGTAAACACCTCTGCCCAAAAACGTATTTTGGATTATGATACTTCCGGACTTTATGAGCATAAGAGAGCCGCGTTTAACCATACCATGAAAGCATTTTTGGATGATGTTATTCCTGACCCCGAGATTTATGTCACCGATAAAAATAACCACATCTTAAATGCCACCAAACAATCCACCTGTTGGATGTTAAGTCGTTCTTGGGAGCAACTTGAGCCAAACAAAAAGCAGGTTTGTACCGTTTCTTCCTATAACCAAATTAAAGACTTAACGCGAGATAACATTATTTTCATTACCCATAGCTTGGGCAGTAAAATCTTAATGGATAGTTTAACCGACATTGTCAATACGGTCGCATCTCTTGATGTGCAAGAACAAATCAAACAACGAACCGATGTCCGGTTGATTTTGGAAGAGCTTCAAAACAAAGAGATGACGGTATTTATGCTGGCAAACCAATTACCTCTGTTACAAATTGCCGGCCCGCAACCGCAAGTAACCGGACAAATTCCGTCTTATTGCAGTAAAAAAGGCAAAAACTATAAAAGCCGCGTCTTTAAGCGCATAAATATTGTGGCATTTTCTGACCCGAACGATTTGTTGAGCTATGGCCTGCCGCAAGAATTTGTAGATAATCACATAGATTCCAGAATGTGTCCCGAAGTCACCAATGTGAATATCAATATTGCCGAAGAAATATCGGTTTTTGGTGCCGGCGTGGTCAATCCGGTTACGGCGCATACCGAATATGACAATGACGACCGTGTGATAGAAATGATTGCCAACGGCACGCAAAACCTCAAAGATAATGAAATCTTATCGCAAAGGTGCCGTTTTACCTATTTTAAGTAGCAAGTTAAGAGCAATAAAAGTTGCCCTTAATCATTTTGTGATTCTTTCTTTGTTCGGGTTGATTTTTAAGGATGAAACGCTTAAATTTATAAAAGCGAAGAAAGGAACAAACCATGCCTCAACTGCAAGATAATTTACCCGAATTGCGAGATATTCATTTGCCCGACGGTGTTTCGGCTTTTCCTCTGGCTTATGGCTGGTGGGTGATTGGGCTCAGTATCATTGGAGCGATTGTGCTCATCAAAGTTATCTTGTATTTGCGCCGCAAAAGCAAAAAACGCTATGCCCTCAAACTCATTAATACCATTGCCGAGGCTAACCCCGTCTTGGCCGCCAAACAAGCATCCGAAATTCTGCGCCGAATTTGTGTCCTGAAATATCCTAAAGCGGCCACGCTTTATGGGCAAGATTGGCTTGATTTTTTGCACCTCCATTGCCGCCAAAAATTAAATGAAGCGGAAGCGGGCCTATTGTTAAATGCCCCTTATATGAGTGAAAATGCTAAAGGTTACGGCACAAAAGAGATAAAAGCCATCAAACAATTTTGCATTTCCTGGATAGGAGAAAATCTATGATACATATTGCCTATCCCTTAATGTTTTTGTTGCTCTTGCTGCCCTTTGTCGTGCACTATTTATTTTCTCCGCTCAAAGGGATGCATGGCGACGCTCTGCACGTTCCTTTTTTGAAAGATTTAGCCAATATTAATCTGAAGTCGGGAAGCGTTTGGGGGCAAGTCAATGTAAGCGATTCTTCAAAATTCTCGCTCCATTTTTGGGAGTTGTTTGCCGTCTTTGCTTTATTGGTTTGTGCCATGTCTCGCCCGCAATGGGTCGGAGAGCCGATTCGTATCCATAGCCAAAGCCGAGATGTCTTGCTGGTGATGGATATTTCAAATTCTATGGCCGAACCTGATTTTGTGATAAATCGTCGTCCGGTAAGTAGGCTGAATGCCGTTAAAAAAGTTGCCGGCGAATTTATCGACCGCCGCGCCGATGACAGAATAGGACTGATATTGTTTGGCACAAGGGCTTATCTGCAATCTCCGATTACTTATGATAAAGCCGCCGTTAAACAAATTCTCTATTCCATGCAGGCAGGAATGGCCGGCAATTCCACGGCTATAGGTGATGCTCTGGGCTTGGCACTCAAAAGCCTGAAAGATAGTCCCAATGCGCAAGATAAAGTCATCATTCTTTTGACCGACGGCGAGAATAATGATGGAGCAATAACTTTGCCTCAAGCTATCAAATTAGCCAAAGAAGCCGGAGTAAAAATTTACACAATCGGCGTTGGGGGAGATAGAAGAGACTTTTCCTCTTTCTTTGGGCTAAGATTGGGCGGTGAGGTAGATGAAGCCGGCCTTAAACAAATTGCTGATGACACTTCAGGCACTTATTTCCGCGCCCGTGATACCGAGAGTTTGCAGCAAGTTTATGCCGCCATTGATGAGCTTGAACCCACCCAAAATGAAGATAACTTTGTTCAAGAGACCAAAGAATATTACTATATTCCACTGTTAGCGGCGTTAGTTTTGGGAATGCTTTTGGTATGGCAAATCAGAAAGGGAAGATAAAAAATGTCAGAATTTATAACCGAATTTCATTTTATTCGCCCTTTAGTTTTGGTATTGTTGGTTATTCCGCTCCTTTTTTCGTGGAAGCAGTTTCAAGGCTTAGCAAGAGTTTCCTCCTGGGCTAATGTCTGCGATAAAAATTTGCTTGATTTTTTGTTGGTAAAAGGCAGTTCCACACAAAGAAAATTTATCTTGTGGTTGGGCTTGTTGGGATTTGTTTTAGGAATTATTGCCGCGGCCGGACCGACCTGGAAAAAGCGTGAAATCCCCAATATGACCTCTGAAAATCCGGTAATGATTTTGCTCAACCTCTCAACCGATATGGCCGAAAAAGATTTAACTCCAAGCCGCCTCATGCGTGCCAAGTTTGAGATTTCGGACTTTTTGAAAATGATACCCGCCACGCAAAGCGGTTTGATAGTTTATAGTGATGAGCCGTACTTAATCAGCCCTCTGACCGAAGATACCCGTTTGTTAAACAACCTCTTGCCAAGACTTGATTTTAGCCTTATGCCCGCAAACGGGGACCGCCCCGACCGCGCCATAGATTTGGCGGTGGAGAAATTTAAAAATGCCGGATACGCCAAAGGCAATATCGTCATTTTTAGTTCGGATATCGGCGAGAGATTGGATTTTGCACTGAAAGCAGCCGAAAGAGCTAAAGCATCAGGTTTTAGGGTTAATGTTGTAGCCATGCAAAAAGGAGATTCCGAAAGACTGAAAATGTTGGCTCAAAGCGGCGGCGGTGAGTATATTCGCGCCTCCTCAAACGATGCCGATATTCAAACTCTGGCCAATGTGATAAATGCCGAAGCCTCCGAGCAGTTAAAGCAAAGTGAAAATATGCGCCTTTCTTGGCTTGATTATGGCTATTATTTAACACTGTTGCCGCTGTTGTTCTGTTTGTATTTTTTCCGTCGCGGAATTTTAATCATTGCCCTAATGGTTATGATGATGCCAACCGCACAAGCCGGATTTTTGACCAACAATAATCAAGATGCTCTAAAAGCCTTTAATGCCGGACAATATGAAAAAGCCGCCCAAACCTTTGAGGATAAGAATTGGCAAGCCTCCAGCTATTATCGCCAAGGTGATTATAAAAAAGCTTTTGCGTTGTTTTCGTCTTCGCAAGATGCTGAAGCACTTTATAATCAGGGCAACGCCTTGGCCAAAAGCGGTAAGCTAGATGAAGCCATTAAAAAATATGAGGAAGTGTTAAAGACTAACCCCAATCATGAAGACGCCAAATTTAATTTGGAGTATTTGAAGCAACAAAAACAGCAACAACAGCAACAGTCTTCATCTTCACAAAATCAACAAGATAATAAAGACCAACAAGAAAACCAAGACGCTTCATCAAGTGAGCAACAAAACAAGTCGCAATCAGAGAACAATGAACAACAATCCTCTCAGAGCGCTCAGGATTCTAAGCAAAATCCAGAGGATAAGAACCAAGCACAAAATTCTTCTAAGCAAGAAAACACACAACAAAAGGAGCAATCCTCTCAAAGCGAGCAAGAAGAAAAAGAGGATAAATCCACCCCGTCTCAAGCGGTTGACGAGCAAGAAAATAAAGCCCCGCTTGATAAAGAGAATAAAGAAGCCAAAAAAGACTCTTCACCAATTCCTCAAGCATTGCAAGAAGGGGACGAAAATACTAAATATAATGAAGAAGTTCAGGCACGCGAACAACAATATCGTGAAATTCCCGAAGATCCGGGCGGGTTGTTGCGGGCGTTTATTTATCAAGAGTATCGTAAAAATCGTTATAATCGAGGTCGCTGATGAAAAAGTTAGGTAATTACTTGTTTTTAAGTCTTGTTGCCTCTGTGATTTTAGCAGGGACGGCTTGGGCGCAAACTTTTAATGCTACCGTCAATCGCACCGATGTCCCGCAAGGCGAAACTTTTGTCTTGACGTTGGAACTCATTGATGGAGACGATAAAGGCAATCCTGATTTGAGTGTTTTGGATAAGGATTTTATTGTTTATTCGGTCGGCACGGCGTTTAACTATAAGTACATCAATGGTGTTTCTTCCAAGTCGCGCCAATGGCAGATTGCTCTTATGCCTAAAAACTCAGGCTCAATAGAAATCCCGTCAATTCAGATGGATAACCTCGCCACGCAACCGATAACCTTAAATGTTATTCCGGCCAATCAAGCCTTGTCAGGTGAGCAAAACAACCCCAATCAACCGGCTCAAAACGCCAATCGTCCAAAGTTTGATATGGTTGCCAAAGTTGAAAACACCAGTCCTTATGTTCAGCAACAAATTGACTACACCATCACCATTTATGACACCGGCGGGCTGCAAGGCGATGCCCCGCAGTTTATTGACGACGGGAGCAATGATTGGATAATCAAGAGCTTAGGCTCACCTACAATCGGCTCAAAAATTGTCAATGGCCGCAGCCTAAGAGAAATCACTTTCCGCTATGCGTTGTTTCCGCAAAAAAGCGGTACATTAAAAACGCCGGAAGTCCGTTTTCAAGGCTATTATCTGACGCGTTCACGTGGGTTTAATGACCCGTTTGATGACTTGTTTGGCGGAAATTTGGGCGGCATTGGCTTTGCCGATATGTTTGCCACCCGCAATCCGGTTTTGTTAACCGCGGCTCCGCAAAGCATTCAAGTTCGCCCAATTCCGAGCGAAAATGGTGCAAATTGGTGGCTGCCGGCCAAACAAGTAGCCCTAATGGCCGAATGGGAACCGCGCCAACCCCAATTTAAGGTAGGGGAGGCGGTCAGCCGCACCATATATCTAAAAGCCGTAGGCGTTGCCGAAAATCAATTGCCCGATATTCGCTTTGCACAAACCCCGGATTTGAAACAATATCCTGATAAAGCCATTTCCTCAAGCGGGCTTGAAAATGGTCAGGTTGTTGCCGTCAAAAAAGTCACCAATGTTTATATTCCAACCACATCGGGTGCCCAAACCATACCGGAGATTGCGCTTGATTGGTTTAATGTTCAAACCAACCAAATGGAAAGAGCGGTTTTGCCGGCAGTAAATATTGAGGTTATGCCCTCGGCCAGCTTGCCCGCCGCGCAACCTCAAGCCGCGCAACCATCTCTGCCGCAAACCGGCCAAGCGGTTGCACCAAAATCCAGCCCAATGGAAGATTTTTCAGATATGTCTATCCCCGGTGGAAATTCCAATCTGGCTTATGTGATAGCCATAGCCGCCTTCTTGGCCGGTATTATCTTTAGCTGGCTGATTTTTGGCCGCCGTCGCCCCCATGCCGATGAAATTAAAGATTATGATAAATATATCATCAAGTCCTTAAAGCGCAAAGACTACCGTGCCCTGCGTGACGGCTTGGTGGCTTGGGGCAGAGAGCGTTGGCACAATGATAAAATCACCAACTTAAAAGAAGTTGCAAAGGCTGCCCAAGATAAAGAGTTTGGTGCTTATTTGGATGAACTGGGTGCCTTGCTCTATGCGCAAACACCCCAACCCTTTAACGAGAAAGGTTTTCTCAAGAGTTTTGAAAAAGTGCGTAAGTCTAAAATAAAAAGCGCCAAAGAGGAGCAACCTCTCCCCAAACTCTATAAGTAGCCACAAAAAAAGTCCGTTTAGAAAAAACGGACTTTTTTTATACTCTCAAGGAAGAGCTAGATTAAACCTTTTTCTTTAAGAAAATATTCCGGTACGTTGAGCACCATCTGCCCCACGGCAAGTTTTGCAAGCCCGCCGTCATCAGAGGTTTCAACCTGTATATTGTCACCATCAGGCATCGGCACACCGACAAACTGAGCCATTTCTTTGAAGAAGAGCGTGAACTTTCCTTCTTCAGTTTCAAACTCCATACCTTCACGGGTACCTGTAATTTTTTTGATCTTAATTGACTTTTTCATAAGTTAAAAATTTTTAATGATTAAACAATTTTTCTAAAGTCTCTGATTACCCGCGGCGATGAACCTTGAACTTGTTGGGTGTGAATTTTGCTTTTGGCGCACAAGGATTACCTTGCTTTTTAACCAAACGTTCAGTGTAATACATCTGATTAGGCATAGCCTCAAACCCGGATTTGTTTTTTCTTTTTCCCATAATTGTAAAATTTAAAATGTTAGACATAAAAATACAAAATTAAGCTGTTCTTAAATCGAAAAGTCATTTTTGTCAATAAAAAAAGGCCCTCAATTGAGAGCCTCGATAACCTAAACTCTTTTAACTAAGCAATTTTAATCAAACCGTGTTTTTTCTTGCCTTGAGAGAGCTTAATCTGCCCGTCAATCACATCGGCTGAAGAAAATTTGTAGTTTTCATCGCTCACAACTTGGTCATTGATTTTGAGACCTGCTTGTTTGACCAAACGGCGACCTTCACCTTTGCTGGCGATAAAACCAAGCTCCACAAAGGCATCAAGCATCGACAATCCCTCAACGCTTGCTTTTTCAAGACAAGGCAAATCACCTCCTGCCAAACCTTTTTCAAAAGTGGCAATGGCGGTTTCTTGAGCGGTTTTGGCTTCTTCTTCGCCACGACAAATTTTGGTTGCCTCAAAGGCCAAAATTTTCTTAGCTTCGTTAATTTCTTGGTCTTTAAGGGCTTCCAAGCGTCTGATTTCATCCATCGGTAAATCGGTATAAATACGCAAACATTTGCCCACTTCGGCATCACCGATGTTACGAAAATATTGATAGTAGTTATAGCTGGGGAGTTTTTCTTCATTAATCCAAACCGCATTTCCTTCGGATTTACCCATTTTTTTACCGTTTGAATCGGTAATAATCGGGCTGGTAAAACCAAAGAGCTCAACATCATATTTTCTGCGTCCGAGTTCGGTACCGGATGTAATATTTCCCCATTGGTCGGAGCCGGCAATTTGCGCCCGGCAACCATATTTTTGGAAGAGTTCGCAAAAGTCATATCCTTGCAATAACATATAGTTAAATTCCAAGAAAGACATAGGTTGCTCTCTGTCCAAGCGAGTTTTCACGCTGTCCATGGTCAGCATGCGGTTAACCGAATAATAAGTCCCGATGTCGCGCAAAAAGGCAAGGTAATTAATATCCTTAAACCAGTCCCAGTTATCAACCATCACGGCGTCATTTGCCCCGTTTCCGAATTTCAAGAACTTGGAGAAAGATTTTTTCAAACCCTCAATATTGTGTTTGAGTGTTTCTTCATCCAAAAACGGACGGAGTTTGTCTTTCCCTGACGGGTCACCGATTCGAGCCGTCGCGCCCCCGACCAAAGTTAAAGGTTTGTGGCCGCATTTTTGGAACCAACGCATCATCATCAAGGGGACGATATGTCCGACATGCAAGCTGTCTCCGGTAGGATCAGAGCCCAAGTAGCCGACAGCTGGTTTTCCAGATTTTTCGCACTCATACAAGTAAGCATCAAAGGCGCTTTCATTAGTGCATTGATTGTAAAAACCGCGTTCCATCATAATATTTAAAAATTCAGATTTAAATTGGCTCATTTTTCCTTATCCCAAACAAAAATAAAACAGCTAAAAATAGCTGAAGTTTCATAAATTCTTAACCGATAATATCATATAATTCCGACAATGCAACAACAGAGGTCAATTTTTTTACCATGACTTTAATAAAACCCTTAAACGCAATCGGCTTATTGAGTACTTCTTCACTTGAAGGCGTATATATAGCCTTGCTCAATACCGACGGGGTAGATGTCTATGATTTTGGGCCTCTGCAACATATTCCATACGATGAAAGCCTAAGAGAAAAAATAAGACCTCTGTTTGGTACTTGTCCTTACACGGATGAGGCCATCCGCGGGTATAATGAAATCAATGAAGAACTCACGCGCTTTCATGCCGAAGTTGTGAAAGACTATATTGCCACCCATGGTTTAGAAGTAGATATAATTGGCTATGAGGGTGTTACTTTATATTGCAATCCCGCAGAACATCAAATTGTCCAACTGGGCAACGGCGAACTTTTATCTCGCCTCACGGGAATAAAGGTCGTTCACGATTTTCACAAAGCAGACCTTCGTTCCGGCGGGCAAGGTTTTCCTTTAGAGCCGGTTTACTATAATGCTTTGTGCGGAGATATCGGCAAACCGTTGGCCATTGTAAATATTACCGGAATTTCGCGTATCACTTGGATTGGCACTTACGGCGAAATGGCGGCGTTTGATTGCGGCCCGGGCAATGCTGCGATAGATGAATGGGTCAGAAAACACGGCGGAATGCACATGGACTATAATGGCAAATTAGCCATAACCGGAAAGGTTAATGAGCAAATAGTAGCCACCATGATGAAACATAAATACTTTGCCAAATATCCGCCCAAGTCGGTTTCCCGCCATGAGTTTGTTGAAAAATTGGAGCACCTTGAGGGCTTGAATTTGGCTGACGGAGCTGCCACGGCCACGGCCTTTGTTGCCGAAGCAATCGCTTATTCTTTGTTGCTTTATTTGCCGGAGATTCCCAAAATTGTGATTGTTTGCGGCGGGGGAGCCAAAAACCCGACCATTTTAAGATTTTTGCGTCAACGCTTACCCGAAATGTCAATTCACACGGCTGCCGAAGAGGGGCTGAATACCAACTCTTTACCGGCGCAAGCCTATGCTTTTTTGAGCGTCAGACGCCTATACAATTTACCGATAAGTTTTCCCTCAACCACGGGTGTGCCGGAGCCGATGTCCGGCGGAGAAATAAGTACACCCTCTCTAGCGGAAAACGCCTAAAACAGAATTAACAATATTATTATAAACTAAAACCATAAAAATTTATGAAAACGATTGATTTCAGCGGTCAAAAAGTCACAGAAGCCAAAGGTCCGCAAAAAAATGTCTGGTACAAAGACTTGGTAATTATTTTGTTCTTGGTAATGATGTTTTATTACATGATATTCGGCGAAGCTCCCGTGATGTAATCATTGCCCCTAACGCTCACTCAAAAAACCATATAAGGCCCGCAAAGCCCTTATGGTTTTTTTGTTTTCTAAAACCGATAGATTCTGTTTGACTCGCTAGAAAAGTTGTATTAAATTTTTGAAAGATTTTCAAAAGAAAGAGAAACAGATGCAAATAAATATCATAAATCATATTCCGTTCATTATTATCCCTTAGGGGATTGCATCATATTTCATACATATCAAATTCATCAATTTCAAAAATTTTAAGTTTTAATAATCAATACAGATACAAGGTGTTTAAGGATGACTAAACA
>CALXOP010000036.1 GCA_944390035.1 uncultured Alphaproteobacteria bacterium
ACTCTTAAAGAGGTATTAGTTACCAGCTTTAATAACGGTTACAGCACGACGGTTTTGAGCCCAAGCGGCTTCGTTGTTGCCCAAAACAGCCGGACGTTCTTTACCATAAGAAATGGTAGAGATTCTGTCAGCTGCAATACCTTGAGAAATGAGGTATTGTTTTACAGCGTTAGCACGGCGTTCACCCAAAGCCAAGTTGTATTCTCTTGTACCTCTTTCATCGCAGTAACCTTGAACGATTACATTAACATTTTCATGTTTTTTCAGCCATTTAACTTGAGTTTGCAAGATTTCGGCAGAATTATCTGTAATAGCAGAGCTATCGAATGCGAAGAATACTCTGTCTTCAGCGTTAGCCATGAAGTCACGAGCCATTTTAGAATCACATTCAGCACCACCGAACATGCTGCTCAAAGAAGAACAACCTGATAAAACAATGATAGCTGCGAATAAACTTAAAAGTTTTTTCATTTTATTATCTCCATATGGGTTTAATTTCTTAATTGCTAAACAACTAATACAGGACTAACTTAACAACAAAAAATTAATTTTCAATAATAAAAAGACAAACACCCCAAAAAAAATATAATTTTTTTGCAAAAAAGGTCGTCGTGCACTTTTCAAGCATAAAAAAAGGAGGTCTATTCGACCTCCTTTGGTTTAGTTCGGCACGATAGTTATTCTATCGGGCTGAAATTTTCTTCCGCATAGTCAACCACACACGGCACACCGCAGTGCAGGTCAACAATCAAAACTTTTTTGGTCAGTTCCAGTGACCTTTCCGGACGACCGACGAGCTGTGACCATACCTCGTACGTTCTTCCCTTGAGGAAATACCCACGAGACTTTTCGCAGGTATATTTGAACTTTTTGAGACTACTCAGTCCTTCAAGTCCAAGTTCTTCGCGGAAGCGCCTCATAAATGCATCAACTTTATTCTCATCCAGCCATTCCTTGTTAGCCAGAACGAGCTCAAAGTCATCTCCGTGCACCATGCGGTACACGTTAGCTTCCAACAAATGCACATCATCTTTTGCGGCTGTTTCAGGCATATCACCAACCCACAAAGCACCATACGCACGTTTGTCGGCAGCAAACATGCCACTGGAGCTATGAGGTCTGTAACCCTGCACAAAAATATCTGGGTGCAAGTCGGCCTTATTCCGCTGTGCATGGCACAAAATCCCGGCCACAAAGTAGAACCCTACAGGAATAATTTTTGTAGCATGCAAAGCCGGCCAATGTTTGTAACTCTCAAAGACCGCCAGGTCTGATTTTCCGGATGAACGCCTGTCACCCACCAAAAATTTTTCTTTTTTCGTTTCCATTTTACAATAATTTTAAGGGTTAATTTATAAATTTTGCAATCTCATAAGTCCGTTTGCAGTTCTTTGATAGCGCAATACCGGGCTACCAAAGTTTTTATTTCCCGCCGGACAAATTTCACCAATTTCAATATCATCTTCAGCCAAGTTCAGGATTGTCCCTGCACTTGCCGTACAAACCAAGAAGCGAACAGCCCCTTCTTTATCCTGATATTTCAAGACACGGGCAATATTTTGGTATCCCTTGTACAGGATTGTTCGCCAGTCCAAATTCTCCAAAACTTTTCCTTTTTCTTTTTTCAAGATAAATCCGAAAGCATTGTCAACCTTCTCTGCTTTAAGCCAATCATCATTGTCCAAAAGCAAAGTCGGCTTCACATGGTCTCCTTTTTTCTCAATATAATAGGTTTGAGAAAATTTGAGACGCACATAAGCCTTGCCCATGGTCATCCCGTTACGCTTTTCTTGTAAGGATGCCTTGACCCAATTCAAGCCTCTTTCCGGCTTACGGGTAACCAAAACATCTGCCAAAAATTCTCCCGGAGCCAAGGGATAGCTGCAACACTCTGTTCTGAGTGCCGGCACTCCAAATTGCACAACTCCTTCCTGATATTCGGGATTATGCAAATAAAAATCAGAGATATTTTTCAGCCAATATTTGGCTTTTTCTTCAGGGGTTTGTGTTTTTACTTCTTCTGATTTTCTTTTAGGCTTTTGATTTGCAATGCAATTAGCTAAGCTGAAGTTGATTGCATGATTGTTTAATCCTTCCATACACTATAATTTTTAAAAGTTAATAATAAAATTTATAGTCCACTTTATACGCCAGCTCCACTGACTTGTCAACATTTTTTGCCAATATTTGACAAAAAAAATCTATTCTGCACGAAAACGATCTTTCACAACTTGTTTTTTCTTCACACAAGACGGAATTTTCAATAACGCTCCTGCTTTAATTAAATTTTTATACAGTTGAAATTTTTTAGTTTTGAAAAAATATTTAATTTTTGCTCGTGAAGAAAGCGCTACATTTCCCAATATTTTATCAAACAACTCCTGATTTCCCATCCATTCATCTTCTTTTGGGGTAAATGCATTAATTTTAAGCAAATGAGGATTAAAATAAGTCTCTTGATACGCACAAGGTTCATGAAACAAATTAACATAAATATAATCAACATTTTTATTGGGAAATATCTCACAAAAATCCTGATAATCTTTCAGTAATTGTTCATCAGTCAGCGTACTTTCTGCCACAATCACAGTCCTAAACAACAATATATTTCGTGCATGATGAATATCATCATACATTCGATTAATACGGCGTTTATATTTACGCTTAACCTCATCAAACATTTCATCAAAATTACAATTAAGCGGAAAATCATGCCAAAATTCAATTTTAGAAGAAACATCGACATACACATCATGCAGAGTATTTTCCAACTCTTTCTTTTTCATATTTTCGCGCACCAAAAAGCCCTGAAAATGAGAACGCAAGAGTTGAATAATAACTTGTGTATCCAACAACAAAATCCAATCAAAAGGAAGAGATTCGCGTTGCAGATTACGCTTACGCAAGTTATGCGTTGTTTTACAAGCCGAGCCCAAAGGCAAAATCAAATCATATTTTTTCATAACAAAACCACATTCTAACAAAACATTATCACGAAAATATCAAAACTCATTTCAGGGGTCAACCAAATATCGCTTAAAAAGCACAAGGACTAATAGAAGAAGTTAATTTTTCAAGTTCTAAAAATTGTTAAAATGTCCTTTAATTAATTTTGGAACAAATAAACCCCAAAGGTGTGATAAACCGCCAAAAACAAAAGCAAGCCCAAGCTCAACGGCGCCAACACACGCAACGTCACCAAAAAGTAGCGCGTAAAGCGAGAAGTCACCACGGCTGAGCGGCGAATATTATGAATAATTGCCTTCATGGCCGAATAGCCGACAAACAAAGCAATCGTTAAAGACACAATAGCGGCAGTAAAAGTAGAAGATAGCCAATCAAATAGCTCAAAGATATTGCGCCCCAAAACTTTAATCCCCCAAACGCCCGAAAAAGATGCCGTCACCGCAGTAAAGCCCAAACAGCTGATTGCGGTCACCAACACCACGGCGCCAAAGCGTTGAATTTTTAACTTATCCATAAACAGATTGGTGAGAGCCTCAAAGATAGAAATCGTCGAGGTAATTGTTGCCAACGCCAACAACAAATAAAAAGCGATTGACCAAACTTGTCCGCCGGATAATTGTTGAAACACCAACGGCAGAGAAATAAAAGTCAACCCCGGTCCCGAAGTCGGCGGAAGACCTGCGGCAAAAACGGCCGGAATAATAATCACGGCGCTTAAAACCGCGGCCAAAGTATCAAAAATTTCAATACTTTTTACCGATTGAAACAAATTTTCTTTAGGTGACAAATACGAACCATAAACGAGCAAAATGCCAAATCCCAAAGACAAAGAGAGAAAGGCTTGCCCCAAAGCCGCCACAAAGGTTTCAAACAACCTGTTCCAGTTAAAGCCTTGGTCTTCAAATCCCCAATAACTCCAATCCGGCGTCAGCAAAAATTGCACGCCTTGTTCAGCCCCATCCAAACAAACCGATTGCGCCGAAAGAATAAGAAAAATCACAAACAAAATCGGCATTAAGATAATACCGGACTTTTCAATTCCTTGTTTAACCCCTGCAATCACAATCATTGCCGTCACAAACATAAAGATAAGCCCACACGTATATTGGGTTGAAAAACTTTGGCTGAGCCCGTCGAAAGTGGCGGATAAATTTTCAGGCCTAATCTGGAGCAAATCTCCGGTTAAAGATTCGAGCAAATAATATAAGACCCAACCGGCCACCAAGTAATAAAAAGAAATAATCATCGTAATACCGGCAAAGGCAATCCACCCACCAAAAAACGACCACAATTTGAGATGTTTCATCCCAAGTTTTTGCCCAATAACTTTATAAGCATCAACAAAGTTACTTTTAGAGGCACGCCCGAGTGCAATTTCTGAGACCATCAACGGATTACAAATAAAAAGTATGATGAGGAGATAAAGCAAAATAAAACTCAAACCGCCATACTGCCCGACCAAATAAGGAAATCTCCAAATATTTCCCAAGCCGATTGCTGACCCTGCAGCCGCCAAAATAAATCCCCAGCGTGAGCTAAAATTTTCTTTTTTCATCTTTGCCTCTTTCCTAAAACTTTTGATTAATTGTATAAACATCTCCCTGTTAATGATACGTAAAACATTGAAATATTAACAAAAAAAATCACCCAACTATTCCATAACTCTTGGCCACAAAAAAACGGCCTGTTCATAAAACAGACCGTTTTTTGTATCACTTCAAATCCGTGAATTAAGCAGCTTTTTTACCAGCTGTTTTACCGTATTTGACAGCGGCTTGAGCAGCAGCCAAGCGAGCTACCGGAACACGGAACGGAGAGCAT
>CALXOP010000037.1 GCA_944390035.1 uncultured Alphaproteobacteria bacterium
AAAAAAAAGGCCCCGTTAAGGAGCCTTTTTTATTGTTCATTAACCTAAGAAATATTCTCTTAAGTAAGTTGGCAAATCAGCCACATTTACACGGTGTTGTTCCATCGTATCACGGTCACGGATGGTAACTGATTCTGGTTGATTTTCAAGCGTCTCAAAATCAACCGTAATACACAAAGGCGTTCCAACTTCATCATGACGACGATAAGCCTTACCGATGTTGCCGGTATTTTCCAAAGCTACGCGGCCAATACCAAGTTTGAGCAAGTTTTGTTTAATCTCATGGCATTTGTTCATAATTGCTTCGTTATTCTTCTTTAACGGAATAATCGCAACTTTTATCGGAGCCAAGTGTTTTTTGAGTTTCAGAACAATACGGCTGTTGCCCTCGCCTAAGTCTTCTTCCTCGTAAGCCTCAGTCAGGACAGCCAAGACACCGCGGTCAACCCCCATGGACGGTTCTATTACAAAAGGAACAACCCATGAATTGCTCTCATCATCACGAATGCACAACTTGGTGGTTGACTCATTATTGGGGTGGCAATGAGATGTCAAATTCAACTCATCTTGGCCTTTGGTGTGATTACCCAAGTCATAATCGGTACGGTTGGCGATGCCTTCCAGCTCTTCCATACCATGCGGGAATTGATATTCAATATCATAACAAGCCTTGGCATAGTGCGCCAAATCTTCTTTCGGCGTGGTATAGATATTGATATGTTCACGCGGAAGACCTTGCTCCTCCCACCATTTGATACGTTCATTTTTCCAAATTTCGTGCCATTTCTCATCTTCTCCGGGCATAACAAAATATTCAAGCTCGGCTTGCTCAAATTCACGTACGCGGAAGATGAAATTACGCGGCGTAATCTCGTTTCGGAAAGATTTACCGATTTGGGCAATACCAAACGGCAATTTGCGCGAGGTGGCATCAACCACATTTTTAAACTGCGTAAAAATAGCTTGTGCGGTTTCTGGACGCAGGTAAGCCAAATTTTCGGCATTATCGACCGGGCCGACCGTGGTCTTAAACATGAGGTTAAACGGACGTGGCTCCGTCAAATCGGTTGAACCGCAGTTAGGGCATTTGCCATCTTTAATATGGTCGGCACGGAAACGTCCTTTGCATTTGCGGCAATCGGTCATCGGGTCAGAAAACGTATCTTCATGTCCGGAATAGTGCAAAACTTTACGGTTAGTCAAAATGGCAGCATCCAAACCTTCAATATCATCCCGCTCATAAACCATTGAGCGCCACCATGCCGCTTTCAAATTGTTTTTTAACTCAACACCTAACGGACCGTAATCATACACACCTTGCATACCGCCATAAATATCGGCATTTTGAAAAATAAAACCGCGGCGTTTGCATAAAGAAACCAACTGGTCCATCGTTTTTGCTACCATTGTGATTTTCCTCTTCTAAAAAAATAGTAAAAAATTAACTTATTTCCTTGTATAATAATTAATTCCAAAAAGCAAGCGGAGATAATAAAAAAATGCAAGATACTAAAACTAAAGTCGCTCTGATTTATGACTTCGATGAAACCTTAAGCACGCAATATATGCAAGACTTCTCCCTTATTCCGCAATTTGGGATGGAACCTGACGAGTTTTGGAAAAAAGCCAACAAATGGTCGCGCGAAAATGATGCCGACCAAGTAACCGGAAGTATGTACTATTTTATGAAAACGGCTAAAGAGCTTGGTATTCCTCTCACAAGAGAAAATTTTGCAAAATGCGGCAAAAGTGTTAAATATTTTCCGGGGGTCTTGGAGTGGTTTGAGCGTATCAATCGTTTCGGTGCAAGTCTTGATTTGGATATTGAGCATTATATCATCTCGTCGGGTTATGAGGAAATTATGGCCGGAACAAAGGTCAGAAAATACTTCAAAGATGTGTTTGCCTGCTCTTATGCCTTTGGAGAAGACGGGACTCCGGTTTGGCCCGCACGTGTGATTAATTACAGCATCAAAACCCAATATCTTTCCAAAATCAATAAAGGCTTGGGCAAAAACGACGACGTGGCCGTTAATGAATTTACACCTGATGAAGACCGCCCTATCCCGTTTAAGAGAATGATTTACTTTGGTGACGGATTAACCGACATCCCCTCCATGAAACTCACCAAAGAAAGAGGCGGCAATGCCATTGCGGTTTATAACCATAGCGAAGCCAGCAAACAAAAGGCTCTGCGCCTATTGGTGGATAACCGCGTCAACTTTGCGCTCCACGCCGATTACCGCGAAAATAAAGAGATCGACCGCGTGGTCAAAACCATTTTGGATAGGATTGCGACCGAAAGAGATTTGGACGTCTTAAAAGCCAGAGAGGAGAAAAAGAAACAACTTTTGAAGCAAAAATAAAATTTTTTGCATAATATGAAAAAAAGTTCTTGCATTAATAAAAAAATTGGCATAAATATATGCCTGCAAGTTGATATTAATCGGTTGCTTACCGGCCGATGAAATATTGATTGGGGTGTCGCCAAGTGGTAAGGCATCGGCTTTTGGTGCCGACATTCGTTGGTTCGAATCCAGCCACCCCAGCCAATTTTGAAATAAAGCCTTGTTTTTGCAAGGCTTTTTCTTTTTATAAGTCAATAACTGCTAATAACTTCTGCTAATAAATCTCATTGATATTGGCCTGATAATGAGGTTAATTTAATGGTTTTATTGAATCGAGGTTCTTCTTTTTATGAGGTTATTAACATACCTCGTAAATTGTTTCCTGTTATTTCTCAATTCCAGATTCTTAACCTATTTATCTGAACATATAATTTGATAGTTGCTATTGAGAACAGCAACTACATCTTTATAAAAAGCAAAATTTCCATTATCTGTTTCATAACAGAAACCTTTAATTTCCCAATTTCGACAAAATTTCATGATTTTTTCTTGAGATGTGATTGCCTTGAATCTATATTCTATCCCTGCGGCACTGGACTTTGTAACAAAAACTCCTTCATGATAATACCAAGGAACAATGTATTTAACATTATTATTAAATACATATTTTAACACCTCTTTTTCTGTGCTATCACATTCTTTGAATAATTTTATATAATGCTCTTCAAAATCTTGTTGCATTTTTGTTTTTTCTTTTTGTTTTTTATGATTTTGAAAGTTAAGCCAACATGTTTTTATCCAGTCGACTATATTTTGAGCAAATATTCCGACATATATACTTAAGAGAGAAATGCCTACCGTAATAAAATATTGTTTACTCCCTTCTTAATTATCTGGTAATATCTGAGGCACAAAAAAACAACATACTAAACCAACAACAAGAATGAAGACTTGTTTTTTGGCAAAAAAAGAAAATACATCTTTTAGATTCTCTACTATTGACTTAACTACATCCATTGATATTGTATCCTTTAAATGACACCAACAGCATCTATTTGTTGCATAAGATTGTTAGTCAAGTACAATGCATTAATGATTTTTTGATAATGGCATATATCATCAAAAGTCAGTTCTTGATTTTTGCGGTCTTTAAGCCATTTTTGCGCTGGTTGATAGCCTCCGATATAAAAGTTCCACGCAATGTCCGGCACATTATCAAAATATTGAGTGGCATTTATATAAACCTTGTTTTCTGCAAAAGTGATTTTATCAACAACATTAGAGCCACTAACCGGATAGCCGATGCTTAAAGTATTTAGTTTATCACTTTCTAACAAGTGGATTTTGCGGAGCTCCGAGCCTAAGGCAACTAATTTTCTAAACTCAGATTTATCTTTAGGATAAGGAATTCTAGGAAAATCAATTTTCAAAAACTCTTTATATGTCTCACGATATTTGGGAGAGTGTAAAACGGCATAAATGTAATCTAAAACATCAAGCGGAGCAAAAGTTCCTTCTTGGTTAGATTTTTCCGTAACAT
>CALXOP010000038.1 GCA_944390035.1 uncultured Alphaproteobacteria bacterium
GAAGTCGGCGCAACAACCGCTCCGGCACATATGCTCTACGATATTGTCAGAAAATTATCGGACGGTTCAGATGTTGAACTCACCTTCCCTGATGAAAAAGGACAATTAACGATTGCTTCCGGCAAATCTAAGTTTTCTCTGTCTTGTATCGGAGTTGAAGATTTTCCGGTTATTTCGGGTGACAAGTTGCCGACCAACTTTGTGATGGCTAAAGAAGAATTAAAAGACGTTATTGACCGCACAAAATTTGCCGTTTCAACCGAAGAGACCAGATATTATTTGAACGGTGTTTATATGCATGCCAAAAACGAAGGCGAAGCTAAAGTTTTGCGCATTGTTGCAACCGACGGCCACCGTTTGGCTTGTGTTGAATCGCCTTTGCCGAGTGGTGCCGAAAATATGGTCGGCGTTATTGTTCCGAGAAAAACGGTTGGCGAAGTTCGCAAACTCTTAGATGACACAAGTGCCGATGAAATTTCGGTTGCTCTGTCTGAAAACAAAATTCGTTTCACGATGGAAGACATTACTTTAACATCAAAACTCATTGACGGAACTTATCCGGATTATGAACGAGTTATTCCGACCGATAACGATAAAGTTTTGGAATTGGGTGTTAAAGACTTGGCTGCTGCCGTTGACCGTGTTTCGGTTGTGGCCGAAAGAACTCGTGCCATTAAAATGCTGACGGCAAAGAATCATGTTACAATCACAACTTCAAGTCCTGACCTTGGCAGTGCTCAAGAAGAGATTGAGGCAAAATATGACAGCGAGCCCTTGGAAATCGGCTATAACTTCCGCTATTTGTTGGATATTTTGGCAGAGGTTAAGGGTGAAAGCGTTCGTATCAGTTTTGCAGACGGTTCTTCTCCGTCGGTGATTCATGATACCTCGGATTCAAGCGCAATTTATGTTTTGATGCCAATGAGAGTATAAGTTGGATAATACTGCCGAAATATTAAATTTTGCTCATCAGATAAAGTCAGGTGTTACACGCCTGACTTTAACTGATTTCAGAAACTATGCACATTTGCGGATTAATGCAAATTTGGCACCGATTGTTATTACCGGTGACAATGGTGTCGGCAAAACAAATATTTTGGAAGCTATCTCTTTTCTTACGCCGGGGAGAGGCATGCGCAGTGCAAAGCTCTCGGATATCAGACGCATTAGTCCTTGTTTGGTTGATGATGAATATGCGCCCACAGCCATAAGCAATACCAGCTGGGCGGTATCGGCAACCGTACGAAACAATGATGATGACATTGAAATCGGAACTGCCGTTGAAAAATCTGTTCGAGAAAGTGAGGAAGATACCAGAAACTTTGATCGGAGAATCGTTAAAATTGACGGCATTAAAACTAATTCACAAGCCGATTTGGGGCGCTATATTTCCGCAATTTGGCTGACCCCGCAAATGGATAGGCTGTTTCGCGGCGGCTCTCAACCCAGAAGGAGTTTTTTGGACCGTTTGGTATATGCGTTTGATGTCGAACATGCTAAGCGCACCTCCAACTTTGAACATTTATATAAACAATGGTATCAACTCCTGAAAAGCGGGCAACATGATAATTTTTGGCTGAATTCGTTAGAGGCAGAAATGGCCGGACTAGGTGTGGCTATTGCCGCGGCTAGGCGCGAACAAATTGCCAAGCTCAACACCTTTATTGAGCATGAACCCGATGATGTGTTCCCTAATGTTTTGCTTGAGCTCGATGGTATGGTTGAAAAAATGCTGGATAAAATGCCGGCGCTTGATGCCGAAGAAGCCTATTGTGAAAGCCTGAAAGCGCAAAGGCGAAACGTGTTATATAATGACTTTGTGGACGGCGTTAACAGGACAGATTTTAAGGTTTATTACAAAAAGAAAAGGATGCCGGCCGAACTTTGCTCAACCGGAGAGCAAAAGTCTTTGCTCATCAGCATTATTTTAGCACAAACAAAGTGCCAAACCTTGGACAAAGGATTTGCTCCCGTATTGTTGCTTGATGAGGTTGTGGCGCATCTTGATGATATTAAACGTGAGGCCTTGCTTGAAAAAATTCGTGATTTGAGAGTGCAAGCCTGGATTACCTCAACAAATCCCGATTTGTTTTCCTCCCTCAAAGATGAAGCCCAATTTTGGCAAGTCAAAAACAACGCGATTGTTGAGATGTAAATAAATAAAAAACTTCCGCTTATTAACTCAAAATTGACACATTGGGGTTATTGTACTATTATGTTTGCAATGTAGGCTTTAAGATATTAAAGCGCTTTTAATAGGATAAATACCATGGAAAACCAATATTATACTCTGATTGAGAAACAAGATTTTTATGAAATCATTGAAAACAAGTTCGGTGAACTGGCTATTTTTATTGATGCCAGAGAGGGCGCTCCGGTTAATCCGGTACTCGAATTTGACGGCAAAAAAACCGCTTTGCTCAAAAGAGATGAACGCTTAGCCGTTAAACTCGACAATATTGATGAAGAAACTAAAGGGCCTTTGGCTGAAGCCGAATTTGTCATGATTGTTGAATTGCAGGGTAAAATGGTTGAACGCACATACGGCGTTCCGGTTGAAAATGTTGAAGAAATTACCTTTAAGGGCAAACAAACCCGCGCTGACGAATTGGTTCGCGCCAAGAGCAGAGAAGATGTTATTAACTCTTTCGGTGCCGTTAAAATTTGGTCTTGCGGCGAAAAATAGGTAGGAAAAAATATGATTGGTTTAGTTTTAGTTACCCATGGAAATCTTGCCTTGGAATTTATTTCGGCCATGCAACATGTGGTCGGCAAGCAAGAACAGGTTGAGGCTGTTTGTATCGGTCCGGAAGACGATATGGAAATGAGAAGAAATGAAATTCTCTCAAAGGCTGAACATGTAAACTCCGGCGACGGAACAATTGTGTTGACCGATATGTTCGGAGGTACCCCTTCTAACTTGGCAATCTCTATTATGGACAGAGCTAAGGTGGAGATTATTGCCGGTATTAATTTGCCGATGTTGATTAAACTCGCCTCTTTGCGCAAAGATAAGTCCTTAAAAGAAGCCGTTGAGGGCGCGCAAGAAGCCGGCAAAAAATATATTAATGTCGCATCGAAGTTATTGGGGATGTAAATTATGGCTGATGAAACTTTATCCGCAACGCTTGAAATTCAAAACAAAAAAGGTTTGCATGCCAGAGCCGCAGCCGCTTTTGTGAAAGCTATCGAAGATTTGGATGCCGATGTCACCGTGGAGAGAATCGGCCAAACCGTGAGTGGGTGCTCAATTATGGGGTTGATGATGTTGGCTGCTGCCAAAGGCACAACCATTAAAGTAAACTGCTCGGGAAAACAAGCCAAAGAAGCGCTGGATGCTTTGACCTTATTGGTTAACAGCAAGTTTGGCGAAGACTAATCATGAAGACAAAAGCTCCCCGTAATAAAACCTTGGAGCTCAACAGGGCACAGACGCATACTTACGCCGCGCAAGCACTCAAACTCAAAAGACAAGCCAGTTTACCGGAAGTTTTGAACCAAATTATTTGGCAAGACGCTTTTAAGGCGATTGATTTGTTGCCGGATAATGCGGTGGATTTGATGATTGTTGACCCGCCCTACAATCTGACTAAAAACTTTGGAAAATCCGTTTTCAAAGAAATGGGGCTCAATTCTTATAAAGAGTGGTTGGATTCTTGGTTGTCTAAGACGGTGCGTCTTCTCAAGGATAATGCATCCATCTATATTTGTGCCGATTGGAAAACTTCTATTGCCATTCCTGAGGTGGCCGGAAAATATTTTTTGTTGCAAAACCGAATTTCTTGGGAGAGAGAAAAAGGCAGAGGCGCCGCAAACAACTGGAAAAATTGCTTGGAAGATATTTGGTTTTTTACCAAAGGAAAAGATTATACCTTTAATTT
>CALXOP010000039.1 GCA_944390035.1 uncultured Alphaproteobacteria bacterium
AAATAGGTTATTTTGCGTCTTGGCAGACCGCAAAAGTCTAACCTATTTGGAGCGCTTTGTCATCCTCACCGCTATAAGCTTTACTGAACCACGCGTCTAACGCGTGGTTTTCTTGTTACAAAAAAGCCTTTTCTCAAAAGAAAAGGCATGAATAAAAAACTCTCCGCTAAAGGGAGAGTTTTTAATGGTGGGCCCAGATGGACTCGAACCAACGACCAGACCGTTATGAGCGGCCTGCTCTAACCAACTGAGCTATGGGCCCGTAAAGATTACAGGCAAAAAAGTATGACAATTTCCAACCATAGTCAAGAGCTTTTTCACATACCAACAAATTATGTAACGATTTCTTAAATTATATTTGTTATGTTTTTTACTAGGATTAATCTGGTAACAAATAAGATGCAAAATTCAAACAACTACCCCACTTATTCTTGGAACGGCTTTACCACTCAGTATGAATTTATTCAGTTTTCTAAAAAAGCCAAATTAACGGTTTTATACATTCACGGCCTATCCTCCAACCCTTGGGGGCGCAAACCGGAAGCCGTCAAAGAACTATGCCAAGAACTTGGACTTAACTTTTATCGATTTGAATTACTTGGCCATGGCATTGATAGCTTCAATTATGAAAAGACAGATTTCAATCTCTGGAAAGCACAAATTCTAAACATCATAGACACACAGATTAAAGGCGATTTTATCATTGTCGGACACTGTATCGGCGGCTGGTTGGGATTGTTAGCGGCGCAAGAGCGCCCGCAAAGACTAAAGGGGCTGATTTGCACATCAACTGCTCCCAATTTAACCGAGCTGATGGAAATGCAAATGTCGCCTGCACAACGTGCCGAATTACAGACCTCACAAAAAGTCATCATCAAAATTGAGCGCATGGTCTTTACTTTTACCGAACAATTTATCAAAACTGGCATAGAAAACGCCATTTTAGAGCAAAGAGAAATTTCCATCACCTGCCCCGTCCAGCTGATACAAGGCCTGCAAGACACCTTTATTGATTGGAAAATCATCTACAAAATTGCGCAAAAACTCTCCAGCAAACAAGTCACCATCAAATTGCTCAAAAACAGCAATCACCACCTGCAACACCCTTTGGACTTAGCGGAAATAAATAATTCTCTGCGTGAAATTATCCAAAACCTTTAACTTGACAAAATTCATTTTTCAACTAAAGTTTAAGCATAAAATTATATTATTAAATTTATGCATTATGAAAAGAGCTATTATTAACAAAGAATTGTACCATTTTTCAGGACATTCGATTGCTTATGAGTACTGTCAATTTAATGTCAAAAGTGATGTAACGGTTATCTTTGTCCACGGACTACGAGCCACCCCTTGGGGACGCAAAGGCGATATGATTAAAGACACCTGCCAGGAATTGGGCATCAATTTTTTAAGATTTGACTTGCTTGGACATGGAGACGACAAAGACAATTTTCTCTTATGTGATTTTAACTCGTGGAAACAACAACTCCAAACCATTATCAAACGTTATATTCATAACAATATCATAATGGTAGGAACATGTGTCGGAGGTTGGTTGTCTTTATGCACCGCCGAAAAATTTCCCAATCGCATAAAATCCGTAATTTGCCTGAGTGTTGCACCGGACTTGATAGAGCAAATGCTACTCCGTGCCACACCTGAACAAATAAAATGTTTGGAAGATACGGGCTTTGTCGAAGCCAGAATTGAGAAATATCACTATATATTTTCTCAAAACTTGTGGACCAGCTTTTTAAGCAACAATCTGCTCAAACAAGACAAAATCGACATCACCTGCCCTGTTTATCTTCTGCAAGGACAAGATGACGTTTTTATCGATTGGCATTCAGTGCTCAAAGTTTGTGAAAAACTAGCCAGCACTCAAGTTGTCATGAAAATCTTAAAAAAGAGCAATCATCACATGCAAGACAAAGAAGCGCTTCTGGAGCTCAAACGCTCTTTGCAAGATGCTTACGCAAAAATTCAAAAAGAGGGTTAACCCCTCTTTTTTTATTTTAAAAACAGACCGATAAGCAAATAACTTTATCTAATCCATTAAACTCTCCAACACATTATGATTATGGGCAAAATCTTTTACCACAAAAGTCGTAACCGGAGCCTTGGAATATTTATCAAACAACAAGCCATGCCCCAAACACAAACCGACATTAATGTTAAACTCGGTCCCCATTTCATTGAGATAATCTGCCTGCGAAATAGGATCACAACTGGCCCCTTTCATATCCGGACTAATCTCGGAGCCATCCAATCCGCTTTGTTTGCAGTTAATAGAGAAAACTTCAAACCCTTCATTTTGTAAAATTTCCACCAATTTAGCGGCATATTTTTGCATGGATAAACAGTTGGCAATACCGATTTTTTTGTAGCCCGATATTTTCATAAATTCAATTAATTCCAGTAAACGGGAACGTTTTGATTTTAACAAAGCCTGAAAGGCATTTTTCATTTCTTGTTTATCTTCAACCGAATAGCTTGTCATCTTGATTCTCTCCGTTAATAATTTTTAGTATTGTAGCAAAGACAAAAATAAAAACAATCACAAAAAAAGAGGCAGATTTAATTTCTGCCTCTTTCAAATTTCTATTTCATTATTGATCAAGGAAAGAACGCAACTTTCTTGAACGAGACGGATGTTTCAACTTACGCAACGCTTTTGCCTCAATCTGACGAATACGTTCGCGCGTAACGTTAAATTGTTGTCCGACTTCTTCCAAAGTATGATCTGTGTTCATACCAATACCAAAACGCATACGCAAGACCCTCTCCTCTCTCGGTGTCAAAGAAGAAAGAATACGTGTGCAGGTTTCTTTCAAGTTAGAATGAATTGCGGAATCTAACGGCTGTAAAGCATTATCATCGGCAATAAAATCGCCCAAAGA
>CALXOP010000040.1 GCA_944390035.1 uncultured Alphaproteobacteria bacterium
TTATCAAAAATCGGCCAAGTCGGGAACAATGTCCTAACCTCGGGGAAATAAACGGGCGGAAAGAACTCTCTGCCCAAGGCAATCATAAGGCCGACCAACAAGAAGCACAACCAAATCGGGGAAGACAGGTAAGACATAATTCCAATCGTAAAATGCACGCGGCTGACAGGGTGCAAACCCTTAGAAATCAAAATTTTAATATGTTGCATATTTCCCTGACACCAACGTCTGTCACGTGCAGCAAAGTCAATCATGGTCGGCGGGCATTCTTCATAAGAGCCTTTGAGCTCCGGCAACAACCAAGCGGACCAACCGCCTCTGCGAATAAGAGCTGCCTCCACAAAGTCATGGCTTAAAATATGTCCGCCAAACGGTGCCTTTCCGGGCAAAACCGGCAAACCGCAGCATTGAATAAAAGCACTCGTGCGAATAATGGCATTGTGCCCCCAGTAGTTACTGTCGCCGACTTGCCAATAGGCCAATCCTGCTGAGACAATCGGACCATATACTTTGCCGGCAAATTGTTGCATTCTGGCAAAAAGAGAATTTTTGTTCACCGTCATCGGCGGCGCTTGAATAATACCGGCACTTGGATTAGCCTCCATGAGCTGTGCCATACGAACGATTGTTTTCCCGCACATAAGGCTATCTGCATCCAACACCAGCATATTTTCAAAGGCTTTGCCCCATTTGTTGCAGAAATCTTCAATATTTCCGCTTTTGCGAGCCGTATTTTTCACTCTTCTTCGATAGTAGAGATGAATTTCTTTAGGCATTGCTTTTTGAGCCTCAAGCCAAGTATGCTCTTCTTCCACCCAAACTTTAGGATCGGTGGTATCGCTTAACACAAAAATATCAAAGGCAGATGCTTGCCCTGTATTTTTCAGGTCATGCGCTATTGCCAGCAGGTTGGCAAATACACTTTGCGGAGATTCATTATATACCGGCATTAAAATAGCGGTACGCTTGGTTAAACGCGTATCTTCTGGCACCCAAATGATGCCTGGCACTTTGCGCTTGGCCAACAACTCAAAAAAGCCAAAAATACTTGACCAGAAAAACAAAGCAATCCACGCAAAGGTCAAAATAAATAAACCTATCATCAAAATTTTTGTGATAAGCAATGAATCTGTAGGAATAACACTTACCCATTTCAGCGTGGCCAACAGGGTTGAAAGCACCATCAAGCCAAAAACTTTAATGCGGCGATTACGAATACGCTTGGGGTTAAGGTTGTAAATATTTGGAAAAGAAGTTTCACTCATGGCTTTTAGCTTTTTTTATGTTTAAATATTTTCTTCAACAGATTTGAGGGATGCGGAATAGTAATTTCTTGCGGCTTCATTTGCGAGAAGACATAGTTTGGCGCCACATGTATCACCTCTTGCCGTAAGGCTTGAGCAATAGCCTCATCGCTGTCTTTGAGGGCAAAAATTTTATCTCCCCACTTGGAGGCGCCCTTCGTCTCTAGCAAGCAAAACTTAAAAAGCGCTACGAGTTGCTCATCATCAAGCGCACTGTCCTTAAATATTTTTTTAGCCGCCGATAAAACAAGTTTATCAAGTGCGTCAATAACATTATCGCCGCTTTCTTGAGAAAGTGGCAACTTTCTTTTTAACTCAGGCACAATTTTACTTGCCGCATCTGCGGAAAACCCGAGCCCTTTCAAATAGGCCGCGATAATGTCATCAATACTTTGAATTTTTATGGTAACCATTGGTAACTCCAAGTTTCAGAAATTGTCTTACCGTCTTTTTTGAGCAAGATTCTGAGCTCGGCAGTCTTATCATTAGGCTCAAAATCGGCATATACCGTTGCCCCGCCGGTAACAGGGTTATAGACCAAATAGGTGCCGATAATCTTCCCCTCAGAGGTAGAAACTTCAGGAACAATTTTGCCGCTTTTAATGTCTTGGCGAATTTGTTTTCTCTTACCCGGCAAATCAAAATCAACCACAAACTTGCGTTTGTTAGTTTCCAACATGCCCGATACGCCGCCGATGCCGGTATAAGTTGCGGTAACTTTAGCTAACTTTGTGTCAACGGGAATAGTGTTGCTCCAATAAAGCCGATAATTATATTGCAAAGGCTTTCCGGCCTCAACTTCCTCATCGGGTATCCAATAAGCCACAATATTATCATGAATTTCTTGAATTGAAGGAATCTCCACCAGCTGAACCGTGCCTTTTCCCCAATTCCCCTTAGGTTCAACCCAAGCACTTGGGCGCAACTCATAATTAGCCTCAAAGTCAAGATAATGCTCCGGATTTCTGTCTCTTTGCATCAAGCCGAAACCTTTGGGATTGTTATCCAAAAACGAGCTGATGCGTAAGTACTTTGAGTTATCTAAGGGCCGCCACAAAACTTCGCCGTTTCCGTTCCAAATCAGCAAGCCGTCGCTGTCGTGAACTTCGGGTCTGTGGTCATCAAACCGATTTTTGGTGTTTTCCCCGAATAAGAACATAGATGTCAGCGGTGCAATGCCGAGTTTGTTAATTTTCTTTCTTGGAATCAATACGGAGTCAACATCCATAACCGTCTGCTTTCCGGGCGTAATCACAAAAGTATAAGCTCCGACAATGCTCGGGCTGTCAAGCAAGGCATAGACGGTGACAGACTTGTCGCCTCTTTTGGGGCGTTGCAGCCAAAATTCTCTGAAAATCGGAAATTCTTCACCGGTTTGTACTGCCGTATCAATCGCCAGCCCGCGAGCGGAAAGACCATATTTTTGCCCTTTGCCGAGTCCTCTGAAATAGCTAGCCCCCAAAAACGAGACCAACTCATCATAATAAGCCGGTGAGTTTAAAGGCGTATGCAAACGAAAGCCGGCATATCCAAGGTGATTATCGGTAATATTAAGATTATTTTTGCCGTAATTAAAAAATTGCGGAGAATAGTTAATCGGTTTAGCGACCCCGTCAACCACTTCATTGATGGGAACAGGAACTTGAAAAATCGACCCTAAATGAAAAAATTGCACTTCAAAGGGCAGGCGTTTACCATACCACGGACCGTTTTCTCTCACAAAACGAATGTCGCGGTGCTGGTCATAGCTTAAATTTTTCAGCTCTTGCGGCAAATTGTTTTCGGGAGCCTGAAAATCTTTTTTGGAAAGTCGAATAGCTTTATTTAGCAAAACATCGCGACCAAAGGCTTCACCTTCACGAGTCTGAGAGGCAATTTCGGGATTTTTTGTGGCTATAATCGAAGTCTTGTTTTTATAAAAATAATATCCGCCGCCGATTGCACCCAACAACACCAAACCACAGCCCAGAGCCGTCCAACGTTTCAACATATCGCTCATTCCAATACATAAGAAAAGGTTATAATTATCTCAATTATATTTTCTTTACTATCAAGAGCTTTATCCTAAAAGTCAAGCCAAAAGATAAAACATTCGCGGTTAATAACAGGTTATGCTAATAAAAAAACGGGCAGAACAATTTTGCTCATGCCCGTATTTTCTTCTGCAAAATATGAAGCAGTCTAAACCAAACCATTTGAACTCTAATAAAAATTATAACAAAAAACACCCGAAAGTGCAAGGCAAAAGAAAATAGATTGACAGGTGAAATAAATGATGTTATAACTAAACATATAAACAATTAAACAATCGTTGAAATGAGGTTGCCATGAAAAAGACTTTTCAGTTAGAAGATTTGGATTGTGCTAATTGCGCCGCCAAAATAGAACAAGCAATTCAGTCCTTGGAGCATGTAATGAGTGCATCGGTTTCGTTTATGACGCAAAAGTTGGTCTTGGAAGCTGCCGATGACCACTTTAACGAGGTTTTGCAAGCCGTTAAAAAAGTCATCAAAAAAGTCGATTCTGATGTCACACTAAAGGACTAAAATCAAGGAGCCGGACATGAAACAAAAACGTCGTCTGATAAAAATAATTGCCTCTGCTATTTTGTTTACTTTGGGCTTAGCTTTGCCTTTACCGGAATATGCAAAGTTAGCTCTTTTGGGCTTGTCTTATTTGCTGGTAGGCTGGGAAATTATCGTCAAGGCGGCAAAAAATATTGTGTACGGCCAAGTTTTTGATGAAAACTTTTTAATGACGGTGGCTACACTCGGTGCCGTCGGCTTGGGTGAATATGCCGAAGCGGTTGCGGTTACGTTGTTTTACCAGGTTGGGGAGTATTTTCAAGGCTATGCCGTTGCCAAATCGCGTAAATCCATTGCCGGCTTAATGAATATTCGTCCTGATTATGCCAACTTGTGCGAGGGCGAACAAACCAAGCAAGTTTCTCCGGAAGAAGTGCATGTCGGGGATTATATCTTAGTAAAACCGGGTGAAAAAATTCCGCTTGACGGTAAAGTCATCGAAGGCACATCATCGCTTGATACTTCATCTCTGACCGGAGAGAGCCTGCCAAGAGAGGTTGAGGTGGGCAGTGAAGTCCTGAGCGGTTGTATTAACTTGACCGGCGTGCTCAAAATTCAAGTCGTAAAAGAATATGGCGAGTCAACGGTTGTCAAAATTTTAGACTTGGTTGAAAATGCTTCCTCCAACAAGGCCAAGGTTGAGCAGTTTATCACCAAATTTGCCCGTTGGTACACGCCGATAGTTGTTTTTGCTGCACTTATAATTGCCGTTATTCCGCCTTTAGTAATGCCGGATGCCGCTTTTTCAAGTTGGATATATAGAGCGCTCACGTTTTTAGTCATTTCTTGTCCTTGTGCGCTGGTAATTTCTGTTCCTTTGAGCTTTTTTGGCGGTATCGGCGCTGCGTCCAAACAAGGAATATTGGTCAAAGGCAGCAACTATTTACAAGCCTTGAGCGAAACGGCGGTTGTCGTCTTTGATAAAACCGGAACTCTGACCAAAGGCACATTTTCTGTTGTACAAGTAGAAGGGTGCGATTTTCCGACTTCTGAGGTCTTGGAGTTGGCTGCCTATGCCGATGCTTATTCCAACCATCCGATTTCCCAATCAATTCGCCAAGCCTATGCCCACCCGATTGATACGTCCAAAATTTCGGATTATCAGGAAATTGCCGGTCGCGGCGTCAGTGCCAAAATCAACGGTGTCTTGGTCCACTTAGGCAATGCGCGCTTAATGAAAGAGTTGGGTACCGCCAGTCATGAAGGAGACGGTGTCGGCACCATTATTAACTTGGCAATAGATAAACAGTTCAAAGGCTGGATAAAAATCTCTGATGAGGTCAAGTTAGATTCGGCTCAAGCCATTTCA
Organism: uncultured Alphaproteobacteria bacterium; assembly: GCA_944390035.1. Lineage (GTDB taxonomy): Bacteria > Pseudomonadota > Alphaproteobacteria > RF32 > CAG-239 > Scatocola. Next base: position 5,199 of record CALXOP010000040.1, read on the forward strand.
GCCCTAAAATCGGCCAATGTCCACAAAACCGTTATGTTGACCGGCGATAACAAAGCCGCCGGCGAGAAAATCGCCCAACAATTAGGTTTAGATAAAGTCTATTGTGAGCTCTTGCCGGCACAAAAGGTAGAAAAACTAGAAGAATTATTGGCCGCTAAAGACCCCAACACCAATGTTGCGTTTGTAGGCGACGGCATAAACGATGCTCCGGTTCTGGCACGTGCCGACATAGGTATTGCCATGGGTAAAATCGGCTCGGATGCCGCCATTGAGGCTGCCGACATTGTAATTATGACCGATGAGCCGCTCAAAATTGCCTCAGCCATAAAAATCTCCCACAAGACGTTGCGCATTGTCAGACAAAACATAGTCTTTGCGCTTGCCGTCAAAGGCTTGGTCTTGTTGTTGGGGGTCATGGGCATGGCCACCATGTGGGAGGCAGTATTTGCCGACGTAGGGGTTTCTGTTTTGGCAATTCTGAATTCTTTGCGCGCCTTAAGCACCAAACAATAAAGTTATTTATTTTCCTTGCAAGGGCAGCTAATTTCAAACACGTCATCAATCATCTTGTGAATCAGCACAGACATCTGATCTTGAGCGAGTTTGTAGTAAATTTCCTTACCTTCGCGACGATTAACAATCAAATCAGCCTGCCGCAACACGCGCAAATGGTGTGACACGGCCGAAGCGCTCATCCCGATTGCCACGGAAATATTGTTAACGCATTGTTCGCTATGCGCCAACAACCACAAAATACGCAGACGGGTAGGGTCGCACAACTGCTGAAACACCTCCGAAGCCCGAACACATAACTTTTCATCAGGCATTGCTTTCAACACTTGCTGTAAATGGGCATCATGGTCATGTAAGGCTAAATGTTGTTCTGTATTTTGTTTGTTTGTCATCTTTATTCCTCACTCAAGCGCTATGCTAAGATTAAAAACCTTGCTTGTCAATAAGCGAAATCGTTCTCTAAAAGAGATAACACACTCTCAAAAAAATTGACAAAAAACGAAAATTAAGCTATTTCTAAGACCTAAAATTAATTTTTATGTCGAACTTAAACTGAATCATTATGAAAAAGGTAAATGAATTAGGAATCTATTCTCAAGAAGTGGTAGACCTAGCTGAAGCTGTAATAAATCAATATGGCTATTCCAAAGGTCCTGTATGGTTTATAGACCAAACCGAAGATAATATCAGTAAAGTGGCAGAGCAAATAAACTCACCCTTATACCAAATTTCTTTTTCCAAGGTATGTAATATTGTACTGGTGCAGAAATGTATTGAAGATTGGTGGCGATATTACGCGGTTAATAACCTGTTAATAAAGCAGCAAGAAAATCAAAAACGTGATAGCTTTTGTTTAATCAGCGATTTTATCATTTTAAGAGAGCTGGAAAAATTAATTGGTAATTACAAAGGTTGTCGTTGTTTTATTGGCGCAGAGACAAAGTTTGGTAATAACAATAATTTCTGGGATGAAAAAGGACGTTTTTGGTCTCTGAGCGCATATTTGACCAAAGGGAAAGATAATATTCCAAGGGATATATGTAAATATAACCACATCAGAGAATTTCCGGATATGGCCTATACATACAATTATCAAACTTGTATGTGGGGAGGTATTGAAAGTTTTCCGCTTAATTCCCGAACGACCATTTCGGATAAAGATGAAGCAATGGGTTATATTGGAGTGGCATATCCTTGTTTTAATCAAGGAGACCACCCTACGGGACTATTTTCAAAGGGAAAATGGGATGATATCCGCTCAAATATCGTTCTTTGCCAAAAACTCAAAGGAAGTGAAGAAGTTATTCCGCGGCTAATGTATTATTTATTGGAAGACATTTCTCAAAAGAAGAAATTAGACAGGATTTGTCGCCCATCTTCTTCTTTTCCCAATAAAGGAGAATATGAGGACATTCCCCTGCCATACCCGAAGGTTTTGCTCTCCCAATATTGGCAAGAAGGAAAGGTTTTTTTTCCCGCACCAGCGACATGGCGCCACGGTAGCCCGGAGTATCAGTTACCTCCTAATTTTCCCAACCACAAAATAGCAAACGGAGGATATCCGATTAAATTGCCGCAGGCAATAATCGATATGGCTAATGCCAAAGAGCCCTATTGGCACCACTTATGTCCGCCGGAGCCATGGAAATTTCATTGGTGGGATAAACAAGGAAAAGAGCATTTGGGAGGTATAAGCCATGCCTCTATAGATTTCCAAGAAAATACCTATTATATTCCAGATAGCTTTAGGTATGAGAAGGAATGGGTTCCATATTTTTCAAATCTTAAATTTAATCTGTAACCATAAAAGGCGACGGGCAACTCCGCCGCCTTTTTTATGTGTGCTTATTAAACATACTTTTTTATCCCAAATGTTACAGTTATAATTTTAGGGATATTTTTTGTTTTCAATTTATCGGGGAGAGATTTCCTTGCAAAATGCAATTTTAGTTTTATATTAAACAAATAATTCTAATATATTTCAAAAATTAGAGGAAAACGTGTCGGCACAATTAAACTATAATATCCGCAAGCAAGAGCTGGAAATAGTTTTAGCAGGAGATTTTATTCACAATAAAACCCCCCATGCCGATTTGTTGTCGGCAATCCATAATGTTAAAAACATCACTTTTAATGCCGCCGCTCTCAAATCATGGGATTCCTCGCTGGTAGTCATTTTGTTTGAACTCGCCAAAACCGCCCAATCTCAAGACGCAAAAATTGATTGGTCAGGTCTGCCCGCCAATTTGCAAGAGATGATTTCTTTGGCGCTGACATCTTCCGCCACGCCGCCGACAAGAGAGGGCCAAAAACAAGATTTTTTCACCACTTTGGGCGAAGACACACTCAATAATTATCATAGCCTCAAACAAGGCCTGTCTTTTATTCGGTCGGCCTTGAGCTCTTTTGCGCGCCTTTTGGGCGGCAAAGCCATAATGCGCAAAATAGACTTTTTGTTTGCCCTTGAAGGGTGCGGGTATAAGGCCATAGGGATTGTTTCGGTCGTGAGCTTTATGGTTGGGCTCATTTTGGCTTATGTCGGCTCGATTCAGCTCAAGAATTTTGGGGCGCAAATCTATGTGGCCAGCCTGGTAGCAATTGGCATGACCCGCATCATGGGTGCGATAATGGCCGGAATTGTCATGGCCGGACGCACCGGTGCCGCCTATGCAGCTACCATTGGCACCATGCAGGTAAATGAGGAAATTGACGCTCTCAAAACCATGGGCCTCTCCCCGATGGACTTTTTGGTTTTGCCCCGCATTTCGGCTCTCATTTTAGCCATGCCGGTGTTAACGCTTTTATCCGATATTATGGGAATTTTGGGCGGAGCGGTGGTCGGTATTTTCACCTTAGGCATCCCTTATGAAAGTTATTGGGACTATACATGGGATGCGCTGTTCTTAAAAAACTTTTGGGTCGGAATTTTTCATGGCTTTGTCTATGGCTGGATAATCTCAATTTGCGGCGGCTATTATGGTATTAATTGCGGACGCAATGCAGATTCTGTCGGCATTGCCACCACCAAAGCGGTTGTTTCATCCATTGTTTGGATGATTGTCATCACCGGCGTGTTAACCGTTATTTTGCAGGAGTTTCACTTATGAGTACTCCCAATATAAAAATTGCGGCAAAAAATTTAACCGTCGGCTATGGCGATTACGTCTTGCTCAAAGGGGCTGACTTTGAGGTGAGACAAGGAGACATATTTTTTGTAATGGGCTCAAGCGGTTGCGGCAAGAGTAGTTTGTTAAGGGTCTTAACCGGCTTGCTCCCGCCTCAAGCAGGACAAGTATTGATTAACGGCGAAGACTTTGCCGCCGCCACGCCTGAAAATAAGCAACACATTATGCGCCATTGCGGCATTTTGTACCAAAGCGGGGCATTGTTCAGTTCTATGACTTTGGGCGAGAACGTAGCTCTGCCGTTGCAACAATATAGCGACTATACGCCAGAGGAAATCGACGAACTGGTAGAACTTAAATTATCTTATGTCGGGTTAGGGGGCTTTAAGGATTTTTATCCCTCTGAAATCAGTGGCGGCATGAAAAAACGAGCCGGCTTAGCCCGTGCCATGGCTTTAGATCCCGATATTTTGTATTTTGATGAGCCCTCAGCCGGCCTAGACCCGGTCAGCTCCAAACACTTGGATGATTTAATCCGCCAAATCAATCATAGCCTGGGCACCACCATTGTGATTGTCTCGCACGAGTTAGATTCTATTTATTCAATAGGTACCAATTCCATATTTTTGGATTCTGCCAGCAAGAGCATAATTGCGCGCGGCAACCCGAACGAACTTGTAAAAAATCCGCCCAACGAGACGGTCTATAATTTTTTAACCAGAGGAGGGGAAAAACATGGTAAATAAACCCGACGTCAGAAAAATAGGGATATTTGTTGCAATAGGGTTTGTTTGTTTTGCGCTGATATTGGGAACATATCTGAAAAAAGTCTTTTTCCCTGACAACAGCAACACGGTTGTGATGTATTTTCAAGAATCCATCAAAGGCTTAAACGTTGGCTCTTCAGTTGTGTTCCAAGGGGTTGAAATCGGTAAAGTCTCGCAAATTGACCTGGTAGCCAACCTCAAAGATTTAACCTTTAGCATTCCGGTTTATGTTGAGTTGGATGTTTCAAAATCAATCGTGTCGGGCGATGACAAGCAAAGCCGCCAACAAATTTTGGATGCATTAATTCACAAAGGCTTGCGAGCCCGTTTAACCGCTCAAAACTATCTGACCGGACAGTTGATGATAGAATTGGTCATGATGCCGGAAACCCCGGTAATAATGGAAAATCTTGCTCAAGATAAAGATTTGTTGCAAATTCCGACCATTTTATCGCCGTTGCAAGAATTTTCGCGTGGTTTGCAAAACATACCGTTCCAAAAGATTGCCGACAAGTTAGGTCAAATGGCTGATTCGCTTAATAAACAAATACCGGTTGTCTTGCCGCAAATTTCAGAAGCCGCCACAAGCATAAGCAAAGTCTTTAGCACCAATGCCAGACT
>CALXOP010000041.1 GCA_944390035.1 uncultured Alphaproteobacteria bacterium
AAGTAATTAAAAATTATGTAAAGTATCAAGGACAAAGGGATTTAGGTCAACTCCATTTGGAGTTGTAAAGAAAGGCACCTTAATGGTGCCTTTCCAAGAACCCCGGGTTTACCCGGGGATATCTATATTAAAAATTAAAATAGGATATAATTTTGTTGTATAGATTTGTATGACAGAAAATGACGTATCTGATTTGTATTATAAAAACATCACACAATAAGGAGATGTTTTTATGGAAAAATATGAACAATATAAAATGCTGTCATATTTGTTAAATGCTTTAAAAAACAAAAGTTTTTTTAAAGAACATTTATCTGAAATCTACGATTGGCATGATAATTTTGGTAAAAATATAATCAAATTTTCTTGGCTAAGTAAAACAGAAGAAGAAAAATACATAGATTTTAAAGATTTATTACGCAGCCAAAAAAAACAAGCTTTAGATACCGGAAGAAAATTTATTGAAGTCCTTGAGAAAAGAGTTTGCTCTTTGAGCACAAGTCCTTGTTCAATTTTGGAAAAGCGCCTCAAATATTTAGCAGAGCTTTTGAATTTATCTGAAGTCGAACAGAAAATTTTTGGCTTCTGGGCAAGAGTAAAAATGGATGACAATTTTGATGAATTTAATCGAGAAATTGGTGGTAGAAATAATAAACTGAAAACAACAGCATCTTTTTTTGTTGCAGAAAATCAACATGTGATTGAAGAATTATCCGACAAAAAATCCACCCTCTTTAGTCTTGGACTGATTGAAAATGAGTACAACGGAGATATTAATATTTCTGACTTAAGTATTAAAATACTTTCTCAAAATATTAAGGCCGCTCAAGATATAAAAAATATTGTATTGGGAGCTAAGAATATTGCCAATTTGTCTTGGAAAGATTTCTCTCATATAGAGGAAAAAGATTTTTGCGCACGCATTTTGCATAAGGCTGTTCATCTCAAAGAAAAGGGGGTAAACTTACTTCTTTATGGAGCTCCGGGAACAGGAAAAACAGAATTTGCCAAAACTTTAGCAAATAAAATTAAAACAGAACTTTATTCCGTTGGTGAAAATTTTGAAACAGATAATCGCAAAGAAATTCTTAATTTCTCCTATTCAATCTTATCAAAAGATAACAATTCATGTTTGTTGGTTGATGAGGCAGATGATTTTTTAGAGCAAGATAATCCATTTTTTGCGCGCAAGAAAGAGAATAATAAGCTTTATATTAATCGCCTTCTGGAAAATAATAAAACCCCGACAATATGGATTATAAACTCAATTGATAATATAGATAAAGCCTACTTACGCCGTTTTACTTTTGCCGTTAATTTTAGCAAACCAAACTTAAAAACCAGAACCGAGATGTGGCAAAAAAGCCTGAAAGCACACCATCTGCCCTCGGAGAAAAAAATTGCGGAGGAATTTGCCATAGAATATAAACTATCCCCCTCATTTATTGCAACTGCAGTAAGGACGGCCAAGTTGGCAGACGGCGGATTGCAAGAGGTTAAGCAAAGTCTGACCTCTCTGCAGAAAGCTTACAATAATGGAAGATATATGCCATCACAGTCAAAAACTGTTATTGACTTTAATCCTCAATTACTAAATACAGACACAGACTTAAATCTTTTAAGCCAAAGAATAACCTCATTACCACAGCGTAACTTTTCTTTATGCTTGTATGGTGCATCCGGCACGGGAAAAACAGCTTATGGCGAATACTTAGCTAAAATTTTGGAAATGCCGGTTGTCAAAAAGAAATGTTCGGATTTATTGACGATGTGGGTAGGCGGAACAGAGCAAAATATTGCAGCAGCTTTTAATGAGGGCAAGGAAAACCAAGCAGTTTTGATTTTTGACGAAGCGGATAGTTTTTTGCAAGACCGTAGTAAAGTGCATAATTCATGGGAAGTAACCCAAGTAAACGAGATGTTAACACAGATGGAAAGTTATCCATACCCTTTTGTGTGCTCTACAAATTTGATGGCTAGTTTGGATAAAGCGAGTCTAAGACGTTTTACGTTTAAGGTTGCGTATGATTATATGACGCCAAAACAATCGAGCCTTGCATTTAAGCATTTTTTTAATATTGCCAATGTAAACTTATCTCATCTTAATTCACTAGCACCTGGGGATTTTGTTGTCGTAAAACAAAAAGCTCAAATTTTGGGTTTAGAGAAGAATAAAAATGAGCTTATAAAAATGTTAGAGCAAGAACAGAAAAATAAAGCCCCCGTGCACAATAAAATTGGTTTTTTATAAAACTAACAACCTCAACATAAAGGAAAGGGAAAAAACATGGAACAGGTAGAACAAATATTTAATCCACCATTGCGCCTATGCCTGAATTCTCACGACAATGTGCTAGAAATTAGCAAGCGCCTTTGGAATTGTGAAGAAAATCATTCGATATATGAGCAACAGGTTCAAAAAATGGGCTATATAGGTCAAGCTCAGATAGAGGAAGTCTGGAAACATTATTATAAAGAATATTATATCAGCAATTTAGGATATGTTGTAAAAATTCGAGATGAGGATAAAGAAAAGGCCAATACCATTATTCCCGAAGAACTGAAAAAAGCTGATGAAAACACTCCGGGTGTGAAATGGAAAGATTTTTCTAATGACTTAAAAGATTTATTTAGAGATAATGCGTTTGTTCCCCTCAATCGCAAAAATTCAGGTTGCCAGATATGTTTAAATATAACTGGCAATTCAGAGGAATATGATATTCATAAATTAGTTGCGCGTTTCTTTCTAAAGAAACCTCAGGCTTATGAAAATGAACGTTGCGTCGTTCATCATATTGATAATAATTCTTTCAACAATAGTGTAACCAATCTTATTTGGCTAAAAAGTGAAACCCATCAAGGAAGTAATCATCAATTATATCACCCTATGTCGAAGTAACGAACAAGCCCTGAAATAAAATCAGGGCTTTTTTTATAATGATTTAATGATTTTGTTCAGCAAAGGCAAAGCATTCCAAGGTGCCGAAACAAAACCAAATGTTTCTTTTTTAGGCCTGGGTTCTTGCAAAACAACCCAAATTTCATAATTTTTTCCAATTGAGGAAAGGTTGGCAAAGGAAATAGCTTCAACCTGATTAGGATAGTTTTTAATCCGAGTGCAAGCGTAAGTGTCCAGTGATTTATTCATAATCAATAAAGGTTTAAGAAAACACTCTGTTTCATCTGTAAATTTAAAAGGAGAAAAATTAGATTCTCCGACTTTATACACTTTTTCAATATTTTGTGTTTTTGCATTAATGATAAAAATTTGCCCACCTTTGGCGCCAAAATGCTCTACAGTTTGTTCTAATAAGTTCTGAATATGCGTTTGATTAAATACAAGAATCGCTCCCAAAAAACAAAAAAGAGCAAAGATTGCAAGAAATATATTTTTTTTCATTATTTACCTTTCCCATTGTTACAAAGCTAACTTTTATTTCATAATAATCTTGCATATGTCAGAAATTGTCATACAATTACTTTACCTTAAGTATAGGAGAAGTAATCATGGCATATGAAAAGACATACGACTTGCTTGATTTAGCTATTTGGATGCAGTCAACGCGAGAAGGTATCAGCTTAAATGATATTGCTGAGAAATATCAAGTTTCCCGCCGTACAGCGGAACGAATGCGAGATATGATTATCACTCGTTTTCCTCAAGCAGAAGAAATTATTTGCGAAAACAATCAAAAGCGTTGGTATATTCCGCAAGGAACATTAAAGGATTTGATAAATTTTTCTGCTGAAGAATTATCGGTTCTAGAGACAGCAAAAGAACTATTTGAAAATAAGCAAATGGCAGAAAAGAGTAGGGTAATTGAGAGAGTGATAGATAAAATTAAAGCCAGTATTAAAACAGATATAATCCGCAAAATTGAACCTGATACCGAAGCCTTACTTGAGGCTGAAGGATTTATTTGCCGCCCCGGACCTAAATTAATAATAGATGAAAAGATTGTTTCTGCAATTCGCCAAGCAATTTTGGAATGCCACCAAATTCAAATCAAGTATTATAACCAAAGTACGGATAAAATCAGTATCAATACCCTTAATCCTTATGGCTTCTTATATGGTGAGCATAATCACTACTTAGTTGCCCATCATGCCGATGGATATTATGGAAACGAGGTGCATAATTTTATTTTGAGCAATATAAAAGAAGTAAAGATTTTGGAGAGTGTTATTGTAAATATACCTGATTTCAGTTTACAAAAATATGCCGAAGAGTCATTTGGTGCTTATCATGAAGAACCGTTTGACGTTGAATGGCTGTTTGATAAAGAGGTCGCCAAAGATGCTGAACAATATATTTTCCACCCTACACAAGCCATGATTAAAAATCAAGATGGTACATTAACCGTTAAATTCAGAGCAGGAGGAAGGTTAGAAATGGATTGGCATCTTTATACCTGGGGAAATCATGTAAAAGTCATCAAACCAAAGAATTGGTATGAATAACATACGATAAAGACAGCTAAAATACTCTAAAAAAGTGGGACTATAGTGGGACAAATTTTTAATTTTATATCTTAAAATAAAAAACAAGGCTTTGAGCAAAATTGCCGAAAGCCTTTGTTTTTAAGGTGGTGCGCTAGGCCGGACTTGAACCGGCACGTCCTTGCGGACAACAGATTTTAAGTCTGCAGCGTCTACCAATTCCGCCACAAGCGCATCAACAGAGATGTTTATACAAACAAAATTACATAAATGCAACACTAATTTTCAATTTTTTTCACAGTCCTTATGCGCTAAACAAAGATAACCCTTGCCAGTAACAAAAAAGGTGTATAGAGTAAAAACGTATTTATAAAAAAATACGTGTGAAAACAAAGTGTTTGTGAAGCTCTATTTGCGGCAGTTGACAGCGTCACGACAAATATGCTTTTCAAGCCGAACATAAGGATTTTATAGATGAAAACAATAGATATCTCATGGCGTAGATACATTCTTCCCAACATCCACAACGAGGGATGGAAGTTTGTAGGCATATTTGCTGCCGTTACCGCATTGTTAGCAATGATGTGGGAACCCTTAGGCTGGATAGGTATTGCATTAACAATCTGGTGCTTTTATTTCTTCAGAGATCCGGACCGGGTTACGCCGGAAATTGAAGACGTTGTTGTCTCGCCCGCAGACGGCATTGTTCAAATGATAGCCAAGGTAAAAGCACCCGAAGAGTTAGGTTTGGGTGATGAAAAATTTACCCGTGTCAGTGTTTTTATGAGCGTGTTTAATGTTCATGTTAATCGTTCTCCTGCGGAAGGAAAAATCACCAAAGCGGTATATGTTCCCGGAAAATTTATTAACGCGACTTTGGACAAGGCCAGCAAGGACAATGAACGCCAACTTCTGGCCATGAAGACCAAGAGCGGTAAAAATATTGCCTTTGTTCAAATTGCAGGCCTGGTTGCACGTCGTATTTTGTGTGAGGCCACCGAAGGCCAGGAATATAAAGCCGGTGAACGCTTCGGTATGATTCGTTTTGGCTCTCGTCTGGATGTTTATTTGCCAGAAGGTGTTGAACCGCAAGTTTGCTTAGGACAAACCATGGTCGCCGGTGAAAGCATAATCGCTAACTTAAACAGTTCCGCCCCACAAGTTAAAGGAGTAACCCGCTAATGCAAAAATCAATCAATAAACCCCTGTTGAGCAAACAGGGCATCAGTACGCGTCTGCCGTTTAGAAAAATTGCCCC
>CALXOP010000042.1 GCA_944390035.1 uncultured Alphaproteobacteria bacterium
TTTTGACCAAAGAAGAAGGTGGACGTCATACTCCGTTCTTCTCTAACTATCGTCCTCAATTCTATTTCCGTACCACCGATGTGACCGGTGCAATTGAATTGCCTGAAGGTACAGAAATGGTAATGCCCGGCGATAACATTCGCATGACAGCAAAATTGATTCACCCGATTGCCATGAACGAAGGTTTGCGTTTTGCTATTCGTGAAGGTGGACACACTGTAGGTGCAGGTGTGGTATCAAAAATCTTGAAGTAGTCTAAAAGCTCAGTATTTGGGCTTCTAGCGCAAAAAACTACAGAACGGTCGAAATTCATGTACTACTTGTACACTAGAATTTCGACCGCTTTGTTTTTCACGCTATAATCTCCAAATCTTGAGCTTTTAGTAAAGTGCCATGTGGCGCTTTTTTTTAGAATTTTATCTTTCTTATTTTCACTCTATCTGAACTATTCTCTGCGTTCTAAAAAAGTGCTGTGTATTTGAGTTTCTATGAGAGCGTGAGGTAAAATAAATTTCTTGCAAATTTGTCTGGGTATGGTAAGAGTGAGGTATAAATTTTATTATTAATTCTTAAAAAATTATTGGTATGGAACAGAAAATTACAGTCGGCATGTTTTGTTATCAAGACAGGACTTTTTCTCAGAATTTGGTTGAAGGCAAAGTTGTTAGTGGAATTGCGGCTTTTGTTGCCGGAAATAAAGTATTGGTGGTGGGATTGAGAGAGGATAGATTACCTTGGTCGAGTGATAAATTAGAGGTGAAAGAGTCCCAACGCTTGATTGATGGTTTAAAAGCAACTCAAAAGATTTTAGCTCTTGCTCGTAAATCAGGAAAGAAAGCTGAAGCGGCTCAATGGTGTCATGAATATATGGCTGACGGAGTGATAAAAGGTGAGGCTTTTTTGCCTTCAAAGGCTGAATTGGAAAAGTTGCTGTCAAACAAAGCAAAAATTAATGATTCTTTGAAAAAATTGAATTTAGCTTTACTTGAAAATTGGTATTGGACTTCTACGGAGTTTACACCGCATGATTCATGGCAGGTATTTGGTGAGAGTGGACATGTAGATTATGCGTATAAGCATTTTAGCTACTCTGTGCGACCGGTATTTTGGATTAAGTTGAAATAATTAAGAAAAAAAGAGTTTGGATAAAATCCAAGCTCTTTTTTTCTTGTAATTTTGTCTAATTGTGGTAAGAGAGAGGTATAAATTAATTATTAATCCTTAAAAAATTGATTATTATGGAACGAAATGAAAAATTAGAAATGCTAACAGCTCTTGTGGGAGAGCTTGGTTTTTCCTGCGATGATGTTGTTAATTATTGGAAAGCTAGTGGAAAGTTGGAGGCAAAACAGTCTCAATCACTAATTCCTGCGGGAACAGAAGAAGCTTCTCAAGATCAAAATTCAGCAAAGGTTACTCCGGGGATGTTCGTTTATGTGGACGGTTTGATATCTTCGGAGATTATTGAGGGACGTCAGGTTATGGCGATTGTCGGCAGCGTAGACGGTTCTGACGTGTTGGCTGTTTGTCTTCAGGAGGCGTGTTTGCCATGGTCCAGCGATTGGCTGGAGGCAAAAGCAACCCAGAAAATGACCGGCGGTAAGGAAGCGACCCGTAAGCTATTGGAAATCTCCCGTAAGAAACGGCAGGAGGCAGAAGCCGCTCGGTGGTGTTATGACTATGCGGAAGACGGGGTGAAACAAGGGGAAGCGTTTTTGCCGTCGTTAACCGAGTTGGAAAAGCTGTTTGCCAACAAAGCCGCAATAAATGCGTCTTTAAACGCGTTGGGCGTTGCTTTGCTTGATGGTTGGTACTGGTCCTCTACCGAGAGTTCAAATGGCAATGCGTGGATATTGATTATGTATAATGGTGATAGGGGCAACTACTATAAGGGCAGCGGTTACTACGTTCGTCCGGTTCTAGCTTTAAAACTTTAATTATTTACCCCTTTTATCCTTCGCAATTTGTTGTTGCGAAGGATTTTTTTTGTTTGTTTAAGATTTAAAAATATCGCTTGACTTAGAGGTAACTCTAAGAAGTATAGTCTCCTTGTTTGAATTATTAAAGGAGTTAATCATGGCAGAATATACATTGCTCAATCAAATCAAGTCTCCGAAAGATGTGAAAAAGCTCAATGCCTCGGAGCGCAAGGAATTAGCCGCAGAAATGAGGCAAGCAATTATCAATCGTGTTAGCAAAGTTGGTGGGCATTTGGGGCCGAATCTGGGAACGGTTGAATTAACCATTGCTTTGCATACGGTGTTTGATTCCCCGAAGGACAAAATTGTATTTGATGTTAGCCACCAATGCTATCCGCATAAATTATTGACCGGACGCCAAAGAGGCTTTTTAACTCAAGAGGGTTTTGAAGAAATTTCTGGCTACACCAATCCACAAGAGAGTGAGCATGATATGTTTATTGTCGGGCATACGTCAACCTCGGTCAGTTTGGCTGCCGGATTGGCAAAGGCACGCGATATGCAAGGGCAAAAATTTAACGTGATTGCGCTTATCGGTGATGGCTCTCTTTCCGGCGGTGAGGCTTTTGAAGGATTAGATAATGCCGGTGATTTTAAGTCAAACTTTATTGTGATTATTAATGACAATGAGATGTCTATTGCCGAAAACTATGGCGGGTTATATGGCAATTTGGCCGAACTGCGCAAAAATCACGGACAAGCCAAGAGCAACTATTTTACCGCTTTGGGATATGATTATGTCTATGTAGAAAACGGAAATGATGCCGAAGAACTTATTGCTGTTTTGCAAAAGGTAAAAGACAGTACTCATCCGGTTGTGGTGCATGTTCATACCTTAAAAGGAAAAGGATATAAGCCGGCCGAAGAAAATAAAGAAATGTTCCACTGGACAGTTCCGTTTGATGTGAACACAGCTCAGCCGACGGTTGATTTCGGGGCTAAAGGATATGGTGAGTATGTCGCTGATTATTTGGAAGAACAAGCCAAGAAAAATGATAAATTAGCCGTGATTAATGCCGCTACGCCGGGAGCTCTTGATTTGCAAGACTTCAGAGCACGTTATCGGGAAAAATATTTTGATGTCGGCATCGCTGAAGAGCACGCCGTTGCTTTTACATCGGCTATGGCAAAAGGTGGTATGCAACCTGTGGCTTTGTTCTTTGGTGGGTTTATTCAGAGAGCTTATGACCAGTTGTCGCAAGATTTGTGTTTGAATAAATCTCCGGCTGTTTTGGTGATTGAAAATACCGGAATTTCAGGAATGGACGCAACACACTTGGGTGTGTTTGATATTTCGTTGATGAGCAATATTCCAAATTTGGTTTATATGGCACCGGCCTCGGTTGATGAGCTTTATAGAATGCTCGATTGGGCAATGGCGCAGAAAGATTTTCCGGTTGCGGTTCGGACACCGGCCGTTAAACCACAAGAGCTGAAATTCAAACCGCAAAAGCCGATTGTTTTGAATGAGTTTGAAGTGACCAAAAAGGGAAGTAAAGTTGCCTTTATCGGATTGGGCTCAATGCTGAAATTGGCTGAAGATACGGCTGATGTTTTGGCGCAAAAGGGAATTGACGCGACCATCATCAATCCGAGATTTATGACCGGTTTGGATGAAAAATTGCTCAGTAGCTTGATTGGGGAACATGATACAATCGTTACCTTGGAAGATGGCGTCTTAGAGGGAGGATTTGGTGAAAAAATCGCTCGTTTCTATGGACCTACCGGCATGAGAGTTTATAGCTTTGGTGCGGATAAGGCATTTCCGGATCGGGTTCCGGCAGATGAACTCTATCGTCGCTATTGCTTAACAGCTAAGCAAATTGCCGACAAAATTTTGTAATCGGTCGGAATAGAAAAACTCCTCACTTTATGTGGGGAGTTTTTTTGTTGCATTTTTGTCTAAAATATGCTAAATGAAGAATTCTAAAAATTAATTATTAACCTTAAAATTCATTATTATGGAATATAATAATTTTGATAGGAAAGAGTTTAAGAATTTATTGAGCTCAGTTTTGGAGCCTTATAAAACTCAGATGTCTGTTGAAGAATTTTTATCTTTGGCAGAAGAAGTGGCTGAAGAAGTGATAAATGGTCATCATGTTTTGAGACATGTCAAACCTAAACTTCCGGAAGTGGGAATGTATGCTTTTAGCAATGGGAAATTCTCTTTTGATGCAAATGCTTATCCGCAGCTGTTGGGAGTAGTTGCTTGGGTAACGTCTGATGAAAATGCTTTGTCAGGGCAAAGAGGGTTGATTTTGTTGCCTAATGAGGTTTGGGGGTCTTGGCATAACTCCAGAGTCAAAAATGGTATTGAAGATGAGAAAGATGGACTGAAAAATACCTTGGCGTTGATAGCATATTCCAAAAGACAAAAAAATGCTTTGCCTGCGATTGATTGGTGTATTCAGAATAGCAATGATAATTACCAAATTTTTGTGCCGGCTATTGAGCAATTAAGCAGAATTTGTAAAAATGCAGACAAGATTAATATGGCTCTTAAAGCTATTAAAGGTGCTGGCCTGCAGGAATGGATATATTCATCTACAGAGCATAGTCAATGCCGGCAGTATTCAGTTCTTTCCTCAGTGGCTTGTGTCGGAGCAAGTAGCAAGTGTGGAAAAGATGTTTCAACCAGATTTGTAATTGCATTTTGATTCTAAAATTTATAAAAACTCCTCATTTTATGTGGGGAGTTTTTTTTGTTGCAATTTTATTTTTTATCTTTATTATAATGATTGTTCCGGTCGTCCGAAGGGCTTATGGGCGAGAAACACTAAAATAACTTGAGCCGAGTTCAAAGATAGATAAATTTATCTAGCTGGCAACTAAAGCAATTTTACGCGGTCTCGAAAAATTT
The DNA here is from genome assembly GCA_944390035.1 of uncultured Alphaproteobacteria bacterium. Taxonomy (GTDB): domain Bacteria; phylum Pseudomonadota; class Alphaproteobacteria; order RF32; family CAG-239; genus Scatocola. The sequence continues at coordinate 4,843 of CALXOP010000042.1, forward strand.
ATGTAATGGTTTGTACCCTAGAATTTTTCTCGCCACTAGAAATCACTTTATTTGCACACGCTATCTAAATTTATCAGTTTCTAAAATGAAATAAAAATCTTTCTGATGTCGGCTCCTTGATGTAAGGAGTTTTTTTATGTCTGAATTTAAATATCAACACGGATTATGCATTATGCGGGCGCAGCCTTTCCATATCGGGCATGCCAAGATGATTGATAAAATGCTCAAAGAATGTGCGCAAGTGACCGTTGTGTTGGGCTCAATTCAAGAGCAGGGAACAGAGCGGAACCCGTTGAACTATACCACCCGCAAAAAAATGATTCAAAATGTCTATCGCAATCGCCCCGAATATCCCAGACTCAAAATTATCGGTTTGTTTGATATTAATAATCCGGCCGAGTGGGCGGAATATGTTTTAGATTTTATGCATGAGAGTTTGCCTCAACTCGGACGCCCAGATGTGTATTATGCCGGCAGTGATTATGATGCCCATTGGTTTAAGCACGCATTTGAGCATATTGAAATTGAGGACAGAACGGATCCTGATTTTCTGTTTGTGACCGGCTCTATGGTACGGGATATGATTAAGTTTGGTGACAAAAGGTGGCAGAACTTTGTTCACCCGGAAAATTATGCTTTGATTGAAGAGCATTTTTATAAGCGCAAAGCTATTATTTAAGATTATCGTTATGGCAATGAGGAGAAAAGTGATGACCCCGCAGATGATGGAACATATTTGGCAAAGTTTGAAAAAAAATCTTAAAACATATTGTGATGAAAATGGGTTTAGCGATGTTATCTTAGGGCTTTCGGGCGGATTGGATTCTGCCTTGGTCAGCGTGCTGGCTACTCAGGCTTTGGGCGCTGAACATGTGCATG
>CALXOP010000043.1 GCA_944390035.1 uncultured Alphaproteobacteria bacterium
CAAAAACATCTTCTTTATCAATGTTTTTTTCGCGGGCAACGGTATCAGCCACCAAAATAATTTCCGGTCTTGGCATATTTTCAATATTTTGCATTTTTATCCTCTTTAGTTTGCAGTTAAAAACTTAAAAAAAATTATTCCTCAATCAAATGTTCACCACATTCGGGGTGTTCATCCGCATATTTTTGCAACAACTCATCGGTCATAACGATTTTGGCTTTGCTGACGGCATCAAAGGGAACGCTATATTCAACCTCATCTGCTTTAAGATGGATGATGTTTTCATCATCAACACTCTCAATCACACCTCTAAACCGTTTTCTGTTGTCAATGGCAACATCGGTTTCCACTTTCACCTCATAGCCGACAAAACGCTTAAAATGCTCAACTTTGGTTAACGGTCTGTCCAACCCCGGAGAGCTAACCTCCAAATTATATTTATCTTTTATCGGGTCGTTTGCATCTAAAATTTCAGAAATTTTACGACTGACCTTCGCACAATCATCAACCACGATATCCGAGCCGTCGAGTTTATCAATCATAATCTGCAAAGTTGGATTCGCCTGTCCGATAGTCAAAATTCTGACCGTTTCATATCCGAGTTCGGAAATAGCCGGTTCCAACATATCTTGCAAAGGGTGTTTCTTTTGCATGCTTTCAAATTCCCACTCTGTAAATTCTAATAAAAAAGCGGGGCTTTCGGCCCCACTCCAATAATATTATTTGTATTTATGTCAACATCTATAACATACAAAAATTAAATAATCCAGTATTTTTTACTGTTTGTTTTGTTTTCTTTGTTGGTAGAGGGACATAAAATCAATCGGTGTGAGCATAAAGGGCGGCAATCCCCCTTCGGTCAAACAGTTGGTAATAACGTTTCTCGCAAACGGGAAAATCAGTCTCGGAATTTCCACCAACAAAACCGGCTCCAAATTTTCTTGCGGAATTTGCAAAGAAGTAATTGCCGAATATTCCAATTCCAGAATAAACAATTTTTGCGCTTTAACATCGCCGTCCATTCTAAACTTGAGGCTGACATTATAAAAATTGTCATGCATATGTTGCGCATCGACATCAACATGCACGCTGACGGCCGGCGCCTCGTTCAAGCCTCTGAAAATTTCCGGAGCATGCGGAATTTCCAAAGACAAATCTTTAATATATTGGGTATGAATCATAATTGCCGGTTGATGAACATTATCATTTCCGGCGGTATTTTGTGCATCATCACTCATCAATCAAATCCTTTTTAGTTATTTTGTATTAAGCTACAACAAATAAACCCCGAGGTCAAATATTATGGTTGATAAATCGAGGATAAAAAGCTATATATAAGATAGTATTTAAAATTGAAAGGTCTGAAATAAAATGGGTTCTTTAGATATAATCATTCTTTTGATTGTAGTCGTCTTAATATTCGGCAAATTAAAAAGCCTTTTGGGCACACGTCCGGATGTTTCCGTCCGTCAAAACAAAATTTCGGAAGAAAACGCCGCCAAAATTTTTGATATGATTGTCAAAGAGGCCGAAAAACAAAAACAAGCCCTTGAGCATACCGCCGCCAAAGAAGAACCCGCGACGGAAGAGCTCAGTGAAACTGACAAAGTACTAAGCAAAATTCCCAATTTCAACAAAGAGCGCTTTATAAATTCCGCCAAAAAAGCCTTTGAAATAATTGTCACCTCTTTCAGCAAAGGCGACACCGAAACGCTTGAAAGTTTGGTCAGCAAAACACTAAACAAAAAATTTCAAGAAATCATCAATCAGCGCAAAGCGGAAGGCATCACCTCCGAAACCGACTTAATCGGTTTTGATGAAGCCGAAATCACTTCCGCCAAAATTTCGTCTGATGACATTGCCAAAATCACGGTTAAGTTTGTTTCCGAGCAAGTTAATATCTTAAAAAACAAAGATGATGAAGTGATAGAAGGCGATGAAAATTTCATCCAAAACATAACCGATGTCTGGACTTTTGAAAGATGTCTCACCTCAACCAGCCCGAATTGGCTTCTGGTATCCACCAAAAAATAATGAAAAAAATATTTAGTCTTTTTGCTCTTCTGCTCTTGTTGGCGTCTTGCGGCAAAGAAGAAGAAACCAAACCAACTCCCGACGAGCAAGAACTTCCGCAAATTACGGAAACCACAACCAAACCGCTCACCCCGCCGGCTCCCAAAGTCAGGTTAAGAGCCTATAATTTTAAGGACTTGCCGAATTGGAACAAAGACAATCTTGAAGAAGCCTTAAGCGGGTTTAAATACAGTTGCTTAAAAATTCTCAAAGAAAACACGACGTATATGTCCAATTCCAAATTGCGCATCCCCACCATGGCCTACCAAATTGCCTGCCAAAAACTCATTGCGCAAGACATTACAACCGGCGTTGAGTTCAAATATTTTTTGGAAAGCAATTTCTTACCGTTTTTGGTCATTGCCGACGATTCCGACCAAGGCAAATTCACCTCTTACTACGAAGCGGCCATCAATGCCTCTCCGATACAAACCTCGCTATACCAATATCCCATATATGGCAAACCTTTAGATTTGGTAGAGTTTAATCCGCATGATTTTGACCCAAGCCTTCCCAACAAAAGATTGCTTGGCCGCGTCAAAGAGCAAAAACTTATTCCTTACTACACCCGCGAAGAAATTGAACAAAACAAAATTTCCGCTCCGGTTATTTTGTGGGGTGACAGCAACATTGACATTAACATTATGCAAATTCAAGGCTCCGCGGTTGCCACTCTGCCAGACGGCCGCCAAGTTCGCTTAAGCTATGCCGACAACAACGGCCACCCGTTCAAAGGCATTGGCAGCATTTTGCTTGAGAAAGGCTATATCAAACCGGGCGAAGCCTCAATGGGCAATATCAAAAAATGGTTAAAGAACAATCCGCAAATTGCCCAAAAAGAAATGCGTGAGAACAAAAGATTCATCTTCCACCGCATTTCCAAAGCCGACGGCCCGATTGGGGCACAAGGTGTTCCGCTCCACGCCGGAAGAAGCCTTGCGGTTGACAAAGAATATATTCCTTTAGGTGCTTTAATGTGGCTTGAAACCACCGGTCCCGACCACGAAAAAATCGAGAAATTAGTTGTTGCCCAAGACATTGGCAGTGCCATAAAAGGGCCGATTCGCGGCGACTATTTTTGGGGTTCGGGCAAAGACGATGTTTTGGAAAAAGCCGGCAAGATGAATTCTTCAGGCCGATATTTCATTTTAATTCCGCAAAATGAAGGCAACAGACCATGAGCAAACCAAGCAAAGCCGATTATCTAATCTATAAAGCGCTGCAAACCGCCATTGAAAAAAATCAACTGCGTTTGTATCTTGACTATGGCAAAATCAATCGTCCCGGCTCACCGGTATATGATGTATGGGAAAATCTGCTTCCGGTTTTAACGCCGGTTGTTATTGGCTTGATATTGATATTAACCGTCAGTGTCTTTTTTGGCTTAGCCTTTATTGTTGCCATGATTTTGGTTTATATAACCTATTTCAAAAAAAGAGTTGACCGTTACCTAATTGAGCGCACCAAAGACTACTTTATGAAAAGTTATGATAACTGCACCACTTTGTGGAAATTTGGCGGCATTGTTTTGGTCAATGCCGAAGACAAAAGACACGGTTGCGTCTCCCCCGAAGGCGATTGGAAAGAATTTGTCGTTAAAAACTTTGCCGACTACATGGTAACAAGCACCCCCGAAACCAAAGTTGCGGAAGATGAAAATGTTAAAACCGCAGCCGAATAATTCGGAAGATGACGACGCTTGGGCCGAGGCTGTCAAAGACGTGCAAAAACTTCCCCCCAAGGAAGTTCCGCCAACGGCCGAAGTAATTCTTCCGCCCATAAAACCCAGCATAAATTTAGCCAAAGCCTACCGTGGGGAAGATTTAAGCGATTTAATACTGGGCAATACAGCCAACATTGACGCCGGCACCGCCAAAAGATTCAAGCGGTGTGAATTTCCCATCGAGGCCAGTCTGGATTTACATGGATTCCACGAAGATGAAGCGCGCGAAGCAGTGTTTGAGTTTGTGCAAAAAGCCTACCTCTCCGGCAAAAGATGCATTATCATCATCACCGGCAAAGGCCTGAGCCGTAGCGAAGACAAAGACAATTTTCTAATCTCAAAAGGCAAACTAAAAGAGAGCGTTCCTCTCTGGCTCAACAGCAAAGATTTACGCCCTCTGATATTAGCCTACAATCACCCGCCGGCCAAATTAGGCGGCAGCGGTGCCTTATATATTTTACTCCGGCGTCAACGCTAGTGGTTTCCGGCTGACAAAGCCACCATCAAGTCCAACAACTGATGAGAAATCTTCTTATCATCAATAGATGTATAAGCCTTAACCAATTTTATGGCTTCCGGCCTCATCATCGGGTCACTAAAAGCGGTAGTTTTATAATTATTTGCCGGCAAACTTCCGTTATGCAGCATCATCGGGCTTTGATTTCTGATATCTTCATCCATCCCGTCAAAAAAATATTCAACCGGCGCCTTTAGAATTTTACTAATATCCCACAACCTGCTGGCACTAATTCGGTTGACACCGTTTTCATATTTTTGCACTTGCTGAAACGTAACGCCCAATTCGGCAGCCATCTGTTTTTGGGACAAACCCATCAACATTCTCCTCTGACGCAGCCTGTTTCCGACATAAACATCAACCGGATTAGGTTGATTAGTTCTATCACTTTTGAGCTTAGAATCGTTAAAAACATCAGTCATCCCACAACCTCATTTTAACTATTAAGTGTATATTTATAAATTTTATCTACTAATAAGACATAAAAAGCAATTATGCAACAAAAATATAATCTTTTATTAGAAATAAACAATAAATATATACTTTTGTTAGAAATACAGTTTAAAAATTCAACCTTAGGCAAAATAAATCAAGGCGTTAGATAAAATTTAACCACTCTTGATTTAGATTGCGCTTAAGGAGAAACAAATGTCACAACTGGGAAAAACGCTCAAAATATACTTTACCCCGAAAATGCTCACCATGATAGGTTTAGGGTTTTCGAGCGGTTTTCCGTTACTCTTGGTCTTCAGCACGCTCAACTTATGGCTCAAAGACTGCGGCATATCCTATATTGCGATTGGCTTGTTTTCTTTGGTCAAACTCCCCTGCAGTTTCAAATGGCTCTGGGCGCCGTTGCTTGACCGCCTGAGCTTACCGTTTTTTGAGCGATTGGGTCGCCGCCGCGGCTGGGCTCTGTTCTTTCAACTTATGCTTTTTATTGGTTTAGCCGCCATCTCCACCGTCAACCCTGAAGAAAGCCTTCGTTCACTTGTGGTTTTGTGCATTATTGTTGTGATAGCCTCAGCCTCGCAAGACATTGTTCTTGACGCATACCGTATTGAGAGTTTCAATTTCAAAGAGCAAGGTGCCGGTGTTGCGATTTTCATCATAGGTTATCGCTTAGGTACGATTGTTTCTGGTGCCGGTGCAATCTGGATGGCCTCTTTTATGAGTTGGAACGAGGTTTATTTTCTGATGTGTTTTGGCACGCTCATAGGGATTGCCACGATTCTTTTATCTCGTGAGCCGACCAAAGCCCAAAAATACCAAGAACAAACTTATTCTGATTTTAAGCACTTTATGCTGTGCGCGGTTTATAATCCGTTTTTAGATTTTATCAAAAGACCCGACTGGGCAATCATTTTAGCCTTTATCTTTTTCTATCGTATGAGTGATTCTTACATGGGGCCGATGGCTTTTCCGTTTTATGCCGACATGGGCTTTTCCAAGGGAGAGATTGCCTTTGTCTCTAAAATATTCGGCATGGGTGCCACCATTTTCGGCGGTCTCATCGGTGGCATTGTCATGAGCCGGATGAATATGCTCAAAGGCCTGATGGTCTGCGGTATTTTTCAAGGAATCACCAATTTGATGTATGTTTTGCAAGCCTATATCGGACATAGTGTGCCAATGCTCATGCTCACCATATCTTTTGACAATATTGCCGGCGGCATGGCTTCCACCGCATTGGTTGCCTACCTTTCCTCACTTTGTTCCATTGCCTACACCGCCACTCAATATGCTCTGCTCTCATCGCTTATGAGTTTGGCACGCGATGTTTTTGCCGCCAGCAGCGGATATATGAAAGCAGCCACCAGCTGGCCGACTTTCTTCCTCATCACCACCATAATGATGATACCGGGTCTGATTATTTTATGGATTTTGATGCGGGTTGAGCGCCAAAAGAAACCGCTTAAGCCTTTGGCGGAAGCAAGCGATAAATTCCCTCGCTCACGCAATTCGGTAAAATAGAAACCAGCCAAGTTACAAAACGCAACACCCAAGGAAAAGCAATGATTCCCTTGTTTTTGGCCACCCCTTTGGCAATAATTGCCGCAGCTTTCGGAGCTTCCATAAAAAACGGCATCGGACAAGTATTTTGGTCGGTAATTCTGGAGCGCACAAACCCCGGACACACCACACTCAGATGAATATTGTCTTTAGCCAAAATCGGCCGCATTGCCTCACCCCATGCTTTCACACAAGCCTTGCTTGCGCTATATGCCGGACAAGTCGGCAAACCATGATATCCGGCAATAGAGCTGATAATCACGATTCCCTTAGGCAAGCTCTTGTCTTTTGCAAAAAGTTTCACCATCGGCAACACGGTATTAATCACACCCCACACATTGGTATTAAACGTGTTATAGATTGCATCTTCCGTCTCATTGACATTACCCGTTCCGGCATTGGCAATCACCAAATCTATTGGCGCGGTTTGGGTAGCAAAGTCCAGCCACGCTTTAACCTTTTCTCTGTCACAAACATCTAGCACTTGCGCATAAACTTTAGCCCCATACGTTTCACAAGTCTTTTTAACTTTGTTCAGACGCTCTTCATTTCGCCCGCAAATAAAAATCGTATCTGCCCCGTTTTGCGCATAATACTCTGCCAAAGCCTGACCGATACCCGAACTCGCACCCGTAATTAAAACATTTTTATAAGTAAACATTGTTTTTTCCTAAAGACATTTTCAAAATTTAAGGTATAGTATAAGCATTAAAATAAAAATCACCAGTAAAATGGAGCAAGCTATGGATGAAATTATTACCAGACTGAAA
>CALXOP010000044.1 GCA_944390035.1 uncultured Alphaproteobacteria bacterium
ATAGATATCCCCGGGTAAACCCGGGGTTCTTGGAAAGGCACCATTAAGGTGCCTTTCTTTACAACTCCAAATGGAGTTGACCTAAATCCCTTTGTCCTTGATACTTTACATAATTTTTAATTACTTCTTCATTCGCACCAACGCTACTAACGAAGTATCCCGTTGACCAAACCACATTTTCCTTAAAATACACCTTTGATAACCAATTATAACGCTCTCTCATCATTGAAGCTGATTGGCTTTTTAATTTTCCTACCACATCTGATATGCTATATTTGGGCGGAATTATCATTACAAAATGAATATGGTCTTTATCAAAGCCAATCTCTTCAATGACTACTCCTGGGATACTTCTTAGTAGCTTCGGAAAAATGCTCTTCAAATAATCAACGACGCCGGGATTTAGGATACGTCGGCGATATTTGGTTACCCACACTATATGGTAACTTAAACTGTATACGCTATGTGAACTCTCTACAAATTGCATACCCTTATTATATCGCCGACTTTTTATTCATCCACCACTAAAGTGGTGGTTTTCTACAAGGCATTAATAAATAAAGACTCAATAATTGTTATTTGAGTCTTTATTAAACGTTAATCCCCAGTTTGTAAAGATTTATTTGAACTGGCGGGCGAACTCGAACTTGTCTACCCCGTTAATCTTGGTCAGGTTCGGGTTGGTCAAGATATTCGGCAATTCCATTTTGCAGAACACACTTCTCGGGTCAGCATTGTTAACAAATGCCGTAACCTCGCCTTTGGCCTCGCCGATAAACCTTTTGGAGGCGATGCTCCAAATTTCGGCAACTTGCTCCTGACTTAGTCCGGAATCGTGGCTGAGCAATCCCATTTCGACTAACTTGGCGCCGCAATCGGTATGCTCAATCACCATTTTGTTGTTGTGCTTGCTGGCATAGTCAAACGCCTTATCCCGATTTTCTTTGGTCGGCTGAAAACTAATGCTGTAAAGCACAATGCTGTTTTCGGGGGTGGACACACTATAGGTGCGCGCCACCTCCAATGCTTGCTGAAATAATTTGTTCATTACTTTTTCTTACTCTTTACTATATCTAATTGTCCGTTGCTGACAATGATGTCCGCCGTATCGTTCTCGGCGATTTCACCATCCAGAATCTTTAACGCCAATTTATTTTCAATTTGATTTTTTAGCAAGCGTTTTAACGGTCTTGCACCGTAAACCGGATCATAACCGTTATTGACAATCCAAGCCTCGGCCGCATCATTGACACGTAATTTGATGTTTTTCTCGGCTAGGCGTTTTTCAATACCTGCTATTTGTATCTTGGCGATTTCTTTTATATTACTCTTATCTAAGCGATGGAACAAGCTTATTTCATCAATACGGTTGATAAATTCCGGACGGAAAGAAGCTTTAACAATTTCCATAACTTTGGCCTTTATCTTTTTGGGATCATCGGCGCCAGTTGCGTTGGCCAAAATTTCCGAACCCAAATTAGAGGTCATGATAATTATGGTGTTCTTAAAGTCAACCGTGCGGCCTTTACCGTCAGTCAAGCGTCCGTCATCCAATACTTGCAACAAGACATTGAAAATATCCGGATGCGCTTTTTCTACCTCATCAAACAATATAACCTGATAAGGACGACGACGTACCGCTTCGGTTAAGACACCGCCTTCTTCATAGCCGACATACCCCGGAGGCGAACCAATCAAACGAGCAACAGCATGTTTCTCCATATATTCAGACATATCAATTCGCAACAGAGCATGCTCATCATTGAACAAAAACTCAGCTAAGGCCTTGCTCAATTCGGTTTTACCTACACCGGTCGGTCCTAAGAACAGGAACGAACCAATAGGTTGGCTACCGTCATTAATACCGGCACGAGAACGTCTGACCGCATTTGAAACAGCGGCAATGGCCTCTTTTTGACCAATGACACGTTTGCCCAAAAATTCTTCCATATGGACCAGTTTTTCACGTTCGCCTTGCAACATCTTATCAACCGGAATACCCGTCCATTTGGAAACGACAGCCGCAATATTCTCATCGGTAACGGTTTCGTTAATGTGCGCATTGGCCGAGGCTGCTTTTTCTTCAATCTGTTTTAACTGAGATTGAAGATTTGGAATAACGCTATACTGCAACTCGCCGGCACGTTCAAAACGGCCTTCACGTTGGGCAATTTCTGCCTCAATGCGCGCCTTATCCAATTTGTCTTTCAATTCGGTGACGTTGGCCAGACCTTGTTTTTCGGCTTTCCATTTCTCGTTTAAGCCCTTGGCTTTGACCTCAAGTCCGGAGATTTCATAGCCGATTTGTTCAAGACGAGATTTGGAGGCCTCATCGGTTTCCTTTTTGAGGGCTTCACGCTCAATCTTGAGCTGTAAGATACGGCGGTCAAGCTCGTCTAACTCTTCTGGTTTTGAATCTATGGCCATTCTTAAGGCACTGGCGGCTTCATCCATCAAGTCAATTGCCTTATCGGGCAAGAAACGGTCACTAATATATCTGTTGGACAAAGTGGCTGCGGCAATCAAGGCGTTATCGGAAATTTTAACCCCATGGTGGAGCTCAAATTTGTCCTTAATGCCACGCAGAATCGAAATGGTTTCCTCAACGCTCGGTTCATCAACAAATACCGGTTGGAAACGACGAGCCAAGGCGGCATCTTTTTCAACATATTTTTTATATTCATTTAATGTGGTGGCGCCAAGGCAGTGCAATTCACCTCTTGCCAAAGCCGGTTTTAACAAGTTGGAGGCATCCATTGAGCCCTCACTGGCACCGGCACCGACAATGGTGTGCATTTCATCAATAAACAAAATGATGTTGCCGTCAGAGGCTTCGACCTCTTTCAGAACAGCTTTTAAGCGCTCTTCAAATTCACCCCTGAATTTTGCACCGGCAATCAGAGCACCCATATCAAGTGCCAATAATCTCTTGCCATGCAGGCTCTCGGGCACATCATTGTTGACAATTCGCATTGCCAAGCCTTCAACAATCGCGGTTTTACCAACACCAGGTTCACCAATCAATACCGGATTGTTTTTGGTTCGACGCGACAAAACCTGTATGGTCCGACGAATTTCGTGCTCTCTGCCGACAACAGGGTCTAATTTTCCCTCTCTGGCTTTGGCCGTAATATCAATCGCATATTTCTTTAAGGCTTCAAAATTTTCTTCTGAGCTTTCCGAATCCGCTACTCTGCCTTTGCGGTACTCGGCAATGGCTTGTTCCAACCGACCATAGTTGACGCCGGCATTGCGCAAAATATCATAAGCCTTGGTGCCTGAGGTGGCGGCAAGTGCTTGTAATATGCGTTCGCTGGTCACAAATTGGTCACCGGATTTTTCGGCCAAATCTTCTGCCTCTTGCATAACACGCGTAAAGTCTTGTGACATCAGACTTTGTACGGCGGCACCGGAGACTTGCGGAATTTTGCGGATAGCATCATCTGTTTGGCTGATAATGGTTTCAACATTACCGCCTGCTTTTTGCAAAAGGTCTTTTATCAGTGTGTCTTTATCATCAAGAAGAATTTTTAATATATGTTCAGGTGCAATATACTGGTGCTTCTTACTGGAGGCCAGATTAACAACATCCTGAACTAATTCTTTAGACTTGTTGGTTAGTTTTTCAAAATCCATTGTCTTATCCCTTCTTTCTACTTCTTATTAGAATATAGTTACGACCAGAGGGATAAATCAAGTTTTTTTGCGAATTTATTTTTGCGGTACTAATTTAATGACCGTGATTTCGGACGGTGCAAATAAGCGCAACGGCGCACCCCAAAAACCAACGCCTCTGGAGACATAAAGTTTTGCGCCGTCCAAATCATAAAGTCCGGCTAAATATTTATTTGCTTGCCAAACCAAAAAGTGGAACGGGAAAATTTGGCCGCCGTGCGTATGCCCCGAGAGCTGTAAATCATAAGCGGGTTTGAACTCATCTTCTTTATAAAATTTCGGCGAGTGTGACAGCAAAATTTTATAATCATCGGCTTTGGCATTATCAAAAGTTTTAGCCATATCCAGTTTGAAAAAGCGCGCCCCGCGGGTAAAACTAATATCCGGAATTCCGCCAATATAAAGATTTGTGTCCTTAATTCTGACACCGGAATTAAACAAGGCGTTCCAGCCTTGTTTGGCATATTTGAACTGCCAAGCCGGCAAACCGTTATAGAGCTCATGATTGCCATAGACAATATATTCGCCGTACTTGCTCTTTAAGCCTTTCAATACCGCCATTTGGGCCTCGACTTTAGAAACTTTGTCATCCCCAATGTCGCCGGTGAGCAAAATCAAATCCGGATTAAGAGCATTGACTTCTTCGACCAATTTTTGCAAATGCGACAACGGTGTGGTGCGATTAACGTGAATATCGCTTAGCTGAACAATGGTATAAGGTTGTTCAATTTTTGGGGTGAGGAGTGTAATTTCCTTAATATTCGGAAGTTTCAATGCCTCATAACAAGCATAAAAGCTCAAGAGAAAAGTCAGCCCCAAAGTATAGACGTTAGCAACATTTAATTTGTGGTAATCCGAGGGATTTAATGCCGCGGCATGAGACGATTTCAGTAATTTGGCAATTTCATAAACGCAAAACCAAATAAAGTCACGGCACAAGAGCAACACCAACAACAAAAATGCCGCTCCAAACAGAAAATAAGCAATATTGGAGAAATATGTAAATGCCGCGCTATCTCCCCAAGACGTAGCTTTCAGCCCACCAACCAGTACGGGGGCAAACCACGCCGCAATCACAAACAAAGAGACAATAATCTTTACCGATAGGCGCAAATCAATATAACCGACCAAAGTTTTGGCTGTGATGGCAATGGCGGCAATAGCGATAATCAAAGCACCTATCATAAACATTATTCCTCCCTGTGAGAGTGAGCGCCGTCTTCTACTCCGAGACGGCTAATTTGCGACGATATGTTCTTTTGGGTTTCTCTTCTGAGCTCAAAACTTTGGCTTCTGACGTCGGAATTTCAATCACGGTAAATGATTTTTTCTCGGACGCCGATTTTTCTGCCGGCAATGAGGCTTGCGGCTGGGTTTCGGTATCGGCTTCGGCCAAAAAAGTCTCTAACGATGTAACAGAGGCTAAGTGAGGCTCAATATCTTCATCTTCACGGATGGGTTGTGAATCACCTTCAGCCTGAGGAGCGGTTGGCTCTTGAGAATTGGTGGTGTCAGATTCTGATTTATTTTCAACCAAAGTCAGTTGTGCCGCATTTTTGGCAGACTGAGCTTGGTTCTTTTTCTCATTGATTTCGGTGACAATTTTACGATAGTGCTCGGCATATTGACGGAACACTTCGGCGCTCACATAGTCGTTGTTCGTATGCGCTTCTTTGGCTAACTCATTATAGCGTTTGATTAAGTCTAACGCTGTACCGCTGATTTTTCCGGCAATCGAGTTGCTGTCAAATTTATAGTTTAATGAATAAATCTGGTTGTTGTAATTATTATTACGAAATTTGTTGTTTGTTCTTTTCATAAGTTTATACCATAACTGTTACATGAAAAACGGATAGGTTTTTCACCATCAAAAAAAATTAAAAACTTGCGTTTTTGGAAAAAGTAAAAAGCTCTCTTAACTTTCTTGAGCTATTATGCGCTCATAATACTTAAAAAAGTTATAATTGCAACCTATTTTTTCAAAATTACACATCTTGCTATTTGGCCCAGGTCCGAGACGGTTTTAACCCAGTGCAACCCTGCTTGGCAAAAGATATCAGCCACCATTTGAGCTTGATGAATTCCTACTTCCAGCAAGATAAAGCCGCCTTCTTTGAGCAAGGGGGCTGACACTTGCGCAATCTGCCGATAGTGGTTCAAGCCATCTTCTCCGCCGTCTAAGGCCAATAAGGGGTCATAATTTTTGACCTCATCGTCCAAAGACTGAATATCTTGGCTGGGAATATACGGCGGATTTGAAACAATCATATCCACAGGCGAATCCAAAAGTTGCGGTAAGTCTGCATCAAACCAGCCTTTATTTATCCACCTGACTTGTTGTTCAACACCTAACAGCGCGGCATTTTGTTTGGCAATATTTAAGGCTTTGGCGGAAATGTCAACCCCTTGGCCTTGCCATAATTTATTCTCTGCCAAAAGAGAGAGCAAAATACAGCCCGAGCCGGTGCCAAAGTCTACTATTTTTTGGGGTTTATCTGACGGCAAAAGTGAGATGGCCTCTTCGACCAAAATTTCGGTATCGGGACGCGGTGATAAAACATCCTCACTCACGATAAAATCATATTTATAGAACCCCTTAGAGCCTAAAATTTTATCAAGCGGTTTGTGAGCTTTTCTTTGGCGGATTATGTCCTCTAATATTTGCGTTTCTGCCATGCTCAACTCTCTCTCTTGCAAGGCGACTTCGTCCTCGCTTTTATGGCAGACAAAGCTCAAAATTCTTCTTGCCTCAAGTCTGGGCAAATCTATTTGGCTTTGGCTTAAGGTCAAGGCAATTTTATTTAAGAGTTGATTCATCGGAAATTTTCACACAAGTGCTCGCACGCTGTAAAGTGGGGACTAGTTACGCTCATGCGATACTGCCGGTTTTTCATGTTCGGCAGTCTCATTAACGCTTTGTTCCTCACTTTTTTGGGCGCGAATAAAACTCAAATGCTGATTTATTTTGTCATGCAAAGTTTGAAAATCAAGACTTTCAGAGAATCGTCCCTGATACATAAGTCCTTGTTTTTCTTCCTCTGCCGTTGGCATATCCATCTTTGAGTTCCCTTATTGTTTGTGGAGCTTTATTATATCACAATTTTTCCGCTAATGCAAGTTTGACCAGCTCTGATAAGTGCTCAAAGGCTTTCTTTTCGATTTGACGAACACGCTCGCGGCTGACACCAAATTTGGCACCTAATTCCTCCAGCGTAACCGGCTCGTCAACCAGCATACGGTTGGTGATGATATAACGCTCACGTTCACTCAATTTATTCAGGCAGTCTTTCAAAACATTTTGTTTGAATTTGGCTTCTTCCTTATTGGCAACTTTGGCCTCAATATTTTGGCGGTTGTCAACCAAGAAGTCAATTTGCTCACTTGCGCCGTCATCACCGGCAGCAACGTTCAAAGATTTGTCGCCGCCAAGACGTTGATTCATTTCAACCACGTCTTGCTCATCGACAACCAATTCTTTGGCAATGCTTTTGACAACTTCAGGCTCAAGGGCTTTGTTTTCATACAAACCTAAACGTGCCTTAATGCGGCTCAAATTATAAAACAATTTCTTTTGCGCGGCAACAGTCCCGATTTTGACCAAAGACCAAGAGCGCAAAATATAATCATTAATGGCCGCCTTAATCCACCAGATTGCATAGGTCGAAAGACGGACCTTCTTATCAAGGTCAAATTTTTTAACTGCCTGCATCAAGCCAATGTTGGCCTCAGACACAATATCTGCCAGAGGCAAACCATAACGACGATAAGTCAGCGCAATTTTGGCAGCCAAACGCAAATGAGAGGTTACCAACTTTTCGGCCGCTTTCAAATTGCCGTTGTGTTTGAAATCAACAATCAGATTTTGTTCTTCGGCTTCACTTAATACAGGAAATTTTTTAATTTGTTCAAAATAGGCAAATAAACTATTTTCTTCAATAACAAGAGGTAATTTCGCGTTGTTGTTCACAACCATTACATTTGTATTCTCAGACATATATATTCAACCTTCTTTCTTGATAAATTTTTGCTCTGAGGAAGAAATTCCTCTCCAGAGCAATTTTGAATAGTAGTCTTTTTTTTTGAATTTTGCAAGAGGCGTTCTCAGAAAATATGCGGATAATTTACAAAAAATTCCTCTTTTGGGTTCTGGGTCAGATTTAGAATGCTCACTTTGGTTTGAAAATTCTGGGGATATATCAAAAGATAAACATCAGAGGCATTGCCATAGCCGGCATTTTTGCACAATCTGACTTCATTATCCTCAAGTCCCAGGTTGATTTTGGTCATGAGTAAATGATTAGCCACATTATAGTTTTGCTTGGAGGTAAAACCGGCAGTCGGGACTTCGTCAAAGGCGCGTAAATTTTTGAGCAATAAGGCCTGACGCCGATATTCTAAAATATTATCTGCCGGATGGCTTTGGTAATATTCCGCGACTTTGGCCG
Organism: uncultured Alphaproteobacteria bacterium; assembly: GCA_944390035.1. Lineage (GTDB taxonomy): Bacteria > Pseudomonadota > Alphaproteobacteria > RF32 > CAG-239 > Scatocola. The sequence continues at coordinate 8,121 of CALXOP010000044.1, forward strand.
AAACCAAGGCAATCAGCAAATCATTATTGCAAGCGGGAAGTTTGATGTTTGGAGTTTGCTCAACATAAGAGGCGGTTTTGGGGGCCTGCGATAAATCCAATTCCTCAAGCCGGTTTTCCGTTGAAGGACCGTCCTCGGCAATTTCGCTTTCCTCTTTGGCTTGAATTTGCGCAACTTGCTCTTTAAGCTCGCTTTCTTGTGCCACACAATAACCGGAAAAACCTAAGATGGACAAGAGGCATGCCGAAAATAACAAATTGCGCATATTCATCTCCTTAAAAGTTTAAAAGTTAATGCTGTTCGGCGTTCTTGGGAAAGGAATAACGTCACGAATATTGGCAATACCGGTTACCAACATCATCATCCGTTCAAAGCCCAAGCCAAAGCCTGCATGCGGAACAGAACCGTATTTGCGCGAATCCAAATACCAAGAATAGTCCTCTTCCTTCATGCCCATCTCGTGAATACGATTAACCAAAACATCATAGCGCTCTTCACGTTGAGAACCGCCAATCATTTCACCGATGCCCGGGACCAAAACGTCCATTGCGGCAACCGTGCGGCCGTCATCATTGAGGCGCATATAAAAGGCTTTGATTTCTTTGGGGTAATCTCTGACAATCACCGGACGTTTGAAATGGGTTTCGGCCAAATAGCGCTCATGCTCGGTTTGCATATCAATCCCAAATTCGGGCTTATATTCAAAATTGTGACCGGATTTTTGCATAATATCAATTGCTTCGGCATAAGTAATGCGGGCGAATCCGTTATCTACGATATTTTGCAATTTGGCAATCAAGCCCGGCTCAACAAACTTGTCAAACAAAGCTAAGTCATCGGCGCATTTTTCCATCACATGTTTGACGCAAAAACGCACCATATCTTCGGCTAAGTCCATATCGTCATAAATATCGGCAAAGGCCATTTCGGGTTCAATCATCCAGAACTCAGCCGCATGACGCGTGGTGTTGGAGTTTTCGGCTCTGAAAGTCGGACCAAAGGTATAAATATCGCCCAAGGCCAAAGCATACATTTCACCGTTGAGTTGGCCGGAAACCGTTAAACGAGCAGCTTTGCCGAAAAAGTCTTTGCTGTAATCGACTTCACCGTTCGGCAGCTTGGGAACGTTGTTCAAATCCAAAGTGGTAACCTGAAACATTTCGCCGGCACCCTCACAATCCGAACCGGTGATAATCGGAGTGTGAACATAGCGAAAACCGCGTTCGTTGAAAAACTTATGAATTGCAAAAGACAATTCGGAACGAACACGAAATGCGGCGCCATATTTGTTGGTGCGCGGTCTTAAGTGCGCAATCGTGCGCAAATATTCATCGGTGTGTTTTTTCTTTTGCAGAGGATAATCATCCGGCGCAAGTGAATAAATTTCAATCTCGGTTGCAACAATTTCATATTTTTGATTGCCGCCTTTGGATTCAACCAAAGCACCGGTAACGGCAACCGATGAGCCGGTGGTTAATTTTTTGACTTCTTCATAATTGGCTAAATTATTATTGGCAATAACTTGGATATTTTTAAGGCAGGAACCATCATTTATTTCAATAAACGAAAAATCTTTAGAATCACGGCGGGTTCTTACCCAACCTTTTACCAAAACTTGGTCAATCGTTTGGTCAGCATTAATCAGGCTGACAATTTTTGTCCTTTTTAACATCTTATCAATTTCCTCAATTATTACCTTTATTCTTGTTTGAGAGTTGTTTTTTACGATAATTTTACCATCGCGGAGGCTAATATATATCACTTATCTTTAATTGTCCAGCATTGACAAATGTTAATCCATGGATAAATATATACCTACTCTCATTTTTGCAAGGAGACTGTTATGAACAAATCAACTCTTTTAATGGCTTTGCCTTTTGCCCTGGCCTCTTTGGGCGGTTGTGCAAGCGATATTAACTCTAACTATTACAGCACAAGTTCCGTTGGGCAAGTGGCTCAAGCGCAAGGCTGCACGGTTGTTTCCGTCAGACCGATTCAAGTCGCAACCCAAAACGGCGTCGGGACGGCTGTCGGCGGTATTGCCGGCGGTATTGCCGGTTCTCAAATCGGAGGCGGTAATACGGCTCATTTGCTTGGTGCCGTCGGCGGGGCAATTTTGGGCGGCATTGCCGGAGACTTTGCGCAAAAAGAAATGACCTCTCAATATGGTTATGAATATGTTGTGCGTTTGGATAACGGTAATACTGTTTCCACCACTCAAGGCGGAGATGTATTACTCAACCCCGGACAACGCTGCCAGATTATTTTCGGACAAAGAGCCAGAGTTATTCCTGACTAGGTTTTGTTCCGGTCTTAATAACCCCCGTTTTGAACGGGGGTTATTTTTTTAGTTATCCAAATAAGAGCTGTTTTGGTTGATGGTATATATTTTCTGCGGGTTGGCGTGATGATAGTAAACATAGATTAAATTTTTGGGCTCATCTGTTTGCCACGGATTAATCGCGCCGATAACTTGTCTGGATAAATTAAACGGAAAAACCGCGCGCAAGGTGTTATCCAGATTCATGCTAAAATCGGTTTTAAAGGCGGCGTCGGTAATCAAATTCATCACCACAATACCATTATTTTTCAAATGATTTTTAACGCGCTGAAAATATTCTTTTGTTACCAAATCGGAAGGTATCACCCGCGCGGAGGAATAGGTATCCAAAACAATTAAGTCATACTTGTTTTTATCTTCCTTTAGAAACTGATTGGCATCTTGTACCACAAATTTTTTATTGGCGCCTAACTTTTCTTTAAGAAAATATTTTTCCGACAAGGGAAGCAAGACCTTATCAACATCTACGTAAGTATATGTATTGCGTGCGTCATCTCGTCCCAAGGTAAAGCCCCCTGCTCCCAAAATCAAAATATTGCTGACTTTTTGCTGAGGTAGGTTTTTGAGGAAATTATATTCAATATAACGAATATAAGGAAACAAGAGTTTTTCATCGGCCGAAATTTTGGAAGACGAGCTGCCGTTGATGGACATAAACGTTGACTTGCCTTCGTCCGTATCAAAGATGGAAATTGTGGACACCGCATTATTTTCAACAATGTAAAACAGTTTGTACAACAGAGAGCTGCGGTTGAGCATAACGGCAAATGCCAAAATCAGCACAGACCAATAGAGTTCGGGCTTTTTATTTAATAAGCCTGCGGCTATCAAACACAGCACGACCAACAGAACAATGGTGTAATTAACGCCAATCAGCGGCATTAAGACCAAGGTGGAAAGAATTGAGCCCAAGACTGAGCCTATGGTATCCACCGCCATCAATTTTCCGGTAAAGTTGCGATTATATTTGTGCAAATAGCGGCTCAAAAGTGATGTGATGAGCCCAAACAAATATGCCGGGCAAGAAAGCAATGCCAAACAATAGATAAAGGTTTTGGCGACGTTGTTGTCTATCTTCAACCAATCCATCAATGAAAAATACAAATCTATCAAGATATAGCTGGCCGAGAGAATGACCAACAATGCCAAAGAATAAAACGCATGGACCACGCGGCGGCGCAACGCTTTGCCTCTGATGGGATAGATGGAGCCGGCATAGTACCCCCAAGACATAAACGCCATTATGATGCCGATTATAATCGACGCGGTGATGGCTGTGGAGCCGACAAAGCCACTTAATTGCCGCATAACAATTAATTCCAGTGACAGACTGGCAAAGCCGCCAATAAAAATTGCCGTCAATAATATAAATTTTAAGCGTGAATTCATCTTATATCCTTAATGCTTTGTTTTATTGATTCTTATTGCAAAATTATGAAAAAAAAGTTATAGAGAGTGTGAGACCTTATAATTTTTTATATTATGAAATGGATAAAAGCTTTTTTTAAATTCGTGCTCTGGCTCCTTTTTCAGGCTATTTTACTGGTGGGGCTTGGCTTGTTCGGCGGTTGGCTCATCTCTCTGGTTGATCAGATGATACATTGGCGGCCGATTTCTGTTATTATTTTGCTTGGAATTGTCGTGATTTTTATCAAGCTCTCCAAAAAGTTAGATGAGTACTTATAAATTATCCGACTTTAATTTAAAGGCGAAGGTTTACCCCCTTCGCCTTTTGTAGTATATAACTTTCCTTTAAAACTAGACGTGAGCTCCTAATCCTTATAAACTGTTTTCAGTTTTATGAAAAGGATGTCTGAAAATGGTTAATATTGTTGCCCCTCATGTTGAAATTATGACCCCTCTGGACGGGGAGGCTATTCTTAAACATTTGGAATTATGCGCCCGTAACTGCTACAAAAGTGAAGATAAAATTACTCCCGATTCAGCCCGAACTATGGTGAAAAAATTGTTAGAGCTCGGACATGAGGCCATGATTGAACACTACAGTCTTACCGCCAAGCTCACTTGCGATATCGGTGTTTATAAAGATTTGACCAGACACCGCCTCGCCTCTTTTGCCATTGAGAGCACACGCTATTGCAACTATTCAAAAGGAAAATTCGGTAACGAACTTTCCGTAATCAAACCTTGTCATATTAAAGAAAACACGCCTGAATATGATTTGTGGCTTAAAACCATGCAAACAATTGAACAAAATTATAATCAAATGGCGGCCTTGGGTTGTCGTCCCGACCAACTCAGAATGCTGTTGCCGCACTCAACTAAGGCCGATGTGATTATGACAGCTAATTTAAGAGAGTGGCGCCATATTTTCAAACTACGCTGTGCTCCGGCAGCTCACCCCACCGTACAGGAAGTGATGGATATGCTTTTAGAAAAATTAAAAGCTGAAATCCCCGTCGTGTTTGATGATATTAATTATGATAAAAAAGACAGCTCACTGGCGGCTTAAAAATTAAAAGCAACGGAAACATCCGTTTAACAGGGAAAATTATTTGATTTTATCACATTGATTTTCCCTGTTTTTTTATAAATAAATAAAAAAAATAGATTTTTGATGATTTTTTTGCTTGACCTTATGAAAAATTACCAGTATATATGCTCTCGTACTTTGATACGGTCCCATCGTCTAATGGTTAGGACATCACCCTTTCACGGTGGTAATATGGGTTCGAATCCCGTTGGGATCACCATTTCAAACGGCAGTATGTAAATGGCTGTCGTTTTTTATTTACATTTTCCTTTATATTATAAAAAAACAGAAGCTTTTTAAGGCTTCTGTTTTTGTGCTTTAATCATAGTTGGGATACAAATAAAAAATACGGTAAAGGCAAATATTGCCAATGCTACGGTTTCAAACAAGTTAGTATAAACTGCCAGTAACCCTTTTGTTGCTATAAAAGCAAAAAGTACGCCTGACAAAACCCAGCCTATGCAGGCCGCAAGGAGTTTTTGAGGACACCTAAAAGCAAGCCAGATTTCTAAGAGTATAATTACACTAACGAAGATGATGATACCCTGCCAATTAAATTCATGTGTTATTGATAATCCCCAAGACACAAAAAGTGTAAATAGAGGAGCCATCAACATTAACAATAATTTTTTTACATTTTTCATACGCATAAAAATTTATTAGATGATACAATTATATTTATTTGGCTTGCATTATAAGTCTTCATTTTGAAAAGTAAATAAAATTTATTTCATAAATAGGTAGTTGCAAATTTTCATTAAAATTTGCTTGACTTAGAGTAAGCTCTAAAAATTATACTTAGCTTCTCTTCAATCAATATGTGAGGATAAGATGAGATTTTGGTGTGTCTTTTTGGGGCTTTGCGTGTGGCTCCTTGGTTTTAATGCTCAAGCACAGGAGGAAGGTATGAGACTTAAATTATCTATCGAAAATCAAGACGTGATTATTCGCTTACAACAAAATTCTGCTACTGAGCAATTTGTAAAAATGCTGCCGGCGCAATTTGAATTTAGAGATTTTGCCGGAGAAGAAAAAATCAGCTATTTTCTGCAACCCATTTCTTTAGAGGGCGCTCCCAGAGGGATGATTGCCACCGCAGGAAAGCTGTTTATTTATGCCCCATGGAAAAATTTTGGTATTTTTTATAAAACGCACAGCACCAGACCGGATAACAATTTGATTGAGCTTGGAGAAGTCGAAAGCGGCTTAAATTACCTCTCTCAACAAGAAGGTGATTTTAGGGCTCAAATTGAAGTGATTAAATAGGACTTTAACGATGAAGTTTTGGATTGTTTTACTTTCACTTGTTTGCGGGGTGATAAATATGTCGGTTGCAGCTGAAAAATATAATCAAAACGGCGAGATGTTGGTACGAATCTCCGAAATTGAAATTTATCCTCAATATTTGGATGAATATCTGAAATTTGCTCAAAATGTTGCCGAACAATCCGTTGCGCTCGAAAAAGGCGTGATTGCCATTTATCCGATGATGCAAATTAAAAACCCGGTTGCTATCAGGATTTTGGAAATTTATCAAAACCAGGAGGCTTATCAAAAACATATTGCCTCGCAACATTTTCAAACTTATAAAAAAGGGACTTTACATATGGTAAAATCTCTTGATTTGGTGGATATGTATCAACTGGCGCCACAAAATTTTACCAAGATTTTTAAGAAATCTTAATATAAAACCCCAAATCAATAGCAGATTTGGGGTTTTCATCAAGGTCATTACTTTAACGTATAATAGCCGATAAAGTCTTGAATGTTTTGGTCAGAAAAGTGTTCGGGCAAAATCAGCGAATGATATGTCAACAACTCCATATTTTGGAACTGGCGTTGATATTCGCGCTCATTCGTACAAATTCGATTTCCCCAAGCATCGGTTAAATAATGAGAGCTTAATTCGTTCAAGTCTTTGGCATAATACCGCAAAACATCCCTCACCGTATAATTAAGGTAGCGTTGCAACAACTCATCTTCAATCGGAGGAAGAACTTCCGTTAGGAGCCTATCGACTTCATAATAGTCGGCCAAAGTTACGTCTGTTTTGCTCTTATCTTTTACGGCTTGTTCAATTTCTTCTACTCGTAAATTGTAATGAGGAAACGGCTCCCCAAATACCGGCGTGCCATATTTCAAATAGGCGGACGCCGTGCCCAATAGGCCTTTTTCATCAAAATGGCGATAATAAATTCTTTGAGCAATTTCGCAAAGTTTTGCCATTAGATTTACTCTTTGAA
>CALXOP010000045.1 GCA_944390035.1 uncultured Alphaproteobacteria bacterium
TAAATCCAAATGCGTTTTCATTATTCTTCTTAATCCGTCAAAAACATTACAATTACTACATAGATAGAGGATAATTTAATATTACGCAATATAATATTGATTAAATCATAAAAAATGCATATACTAAAAGCATATAAACAGCGGGAGGTTGCCATGAGAAAAATGATAGACATAGACTTTGGATCTTCGCGTTACGACGAGTTGGTTGAACTCCGCTACAAGATATTGCTTGAACCCTTAGGCCTCAAATTTTTGGACCACTACCGTGCCAAAGAGGCAAATTATCTTCACATCGGCTGTATTGAAAACTTAGATGACAAGCTCATCGGCGGGCTGATTTTAGCACCGGTCAATGATGAAGAGATTCGCTTAATGCAGGTCGCCGTTGATACCAAATATCAAGGCGAAGGCGTTGGCCGTGAATTGGTAAAATACGCCGAAAAACGCGCCAAAGAAGCAGGTTATAGCAAAATTGTCATGCATGCCATGCTCTCTGTTGTCCACTTTTATGAAAAAATGGGCTACCAGCAAGTCGGCGACATTTTTGAAGAAAACGGCATAACTTTTGCCCGTATGGAAAAAGCACTTTAAGCCGCACGCCGCATATTTTGTCCATTTTGCGAAAATATATTTACATTTCGCATTTTTCTGCTATACTCAATCTCAAATTAACTTGATTGAAGATGACTATGGCAAACCAGCGTTCTTCCAAACACCAAATTTTTTCAAAAGTAAAGCAACTCTGCCTACAAGGAAATTTTAGAGAGTCGCGTTATTTAATATGTCAGGCCTCCGGCCTCAACATTGCCGAACCCATGAAAATTGCCCGAAGCCAAATCCGCCAAATGACCAAAGACCAGACAATTCATCAAATGCTTGATGTTGAGCAAGCCTTTGTCGCCGTTGCCAAAACCTTCAAACAAGAGACCCCCGAGGAGCACCATGCAACAGTCACCGCCCAAGAGCTCAAAAAAGTTCTTCCGCTTTTAACACGTCCCGAAAAACGCACCGCCTATTATTGGCTGAATAACTGCTATTCTTATATGTCCGATGTTGCCCCTGAAGAGCGGTTAGAGGCATTGCAAAACATCATCGCCCTATCACCCGACAAAACACAAGATGACCTCATCTACAGTTGCGCCAATCAAGTGATTGATCTTAACATTACCGCTGCAGACAAATACCACACCATAAAAAAGGCCTATCAAAAAACCGATAAAAAGTCTCACACCATTCCACACTTAAAAGATATGCTCGGCAAGAGTGCCCAAAAATATTTTCAAACACTGCAAAAGCGTTTAGACAATCCGCAACTAGATTATGAGCAACGCCAACAAGCCGCACTTGAAGCCGTGCACGTTGCCAACGATTTTAAGGCTTCTGTTTCGCGCAAATGTTATCTCAAAATTGATACCTTAAAAAAACTGCACCACCTGCAAATTCAACACCAAGACAAAGAAGGCATCCATCACACCACCACCTTGCTGTGCAAATATTCACAACAAATAGAAAACATCAAGAGCCTACTGGGCACCAACCAAGCTCAAAAAGATTGGTATCGCTAAACCAAATAATATTTGACATTTTTGTCCAAATCTTCTATAACTCCTCCATAACTTTTAATTATTTAGATTATGGATATAAGAAGAGAAAAGCAGATAATTTCTGCTATTGCGAAGAATTTCACACAGCAAAACAACACATTAAAAATCTCCGTCCCCGAAGACGAGATTGAACAAACCGCCATTGACTTGGCCGAGAGTGTATCACTCAGATTATTGCTCCAAAGCGGAAACAATAATGAAGCCGCCTATCTGGGCCGCCGAAAAATTTGTTTAGCGCTCCAAAAAGAGCTAGGGGGATGTATCAAACGCCGCGGTATTTACACCATCTGGCTTGGCATCAACAAAGGCAACCGTGCTTTTGACATCATCAATCAACATCTTCAGGCTGAAATCGACGCTCAAAAGAAAAAAACAACTCAAAAAAAACACCGCCCATAACGACGGTGTTTTTTAGTATAAAGAGACTAATCTACAGCTTCACATCCTGATTGATAAGCTGAATTACAACACTGATAAAATTGTTTATTGCACTTATCACACCACCTAACATAAGAATGATATCTTCCATCAGATCCCCTATATTTCGGACATTCACTTCCTCCACCTTGGCTAATATACCTAAAAGCACCCAACGTACACCCTAAATTGAATGAACTACCATAAAGACAAATATAGCCATCAGAATAAGCAAATTGGCTGCTTTGCCTCTGTTGATAAAAATAATATAAGTCATATATAATGCGTTCATGTGTCAATGAAGAAGTTTCACCATAATTAATAATAGCCAATGTACTACTTAATGTTTCAACAGTACTTACACCATCAGAAAGACTAAACGCAAAATAATTTTTTTCATCATTTAAAGTGGAGCTAACCAACGCTCCTGCTGGAAGATGACCCAAACCTTCTAAACCTACAATTTCCTCTATATTATGAAAAATATCTTGCAGTTCTTTAAGGCTTGGAATAAACCAATGCCCATAACCATACCAAGTCGTTCCTCCTACTACCGCATGTGCTGGTGCAAGTAAGGGCATAAATGATAAATTCTTAGAATTTGGTGATGGCGTATATATGCCGCCAAAACTCTCAACTTTAAAAGCTGTACCAGTCTCACCGGCTTCCAAATATATTTTTAGCTTTTTAGAATTTTCTTTACCATCTGTTCCACAATCCACCAAAGCTCTTTCGGCAGAACAATATTGCATATTATCTTTGGATAGTCTGCCAGATACAAGGTATGTCTTCTCCAAACTAATATAACCATTTAAATCTGAAGCATAAACAGCTAACTTTTTAACCGGATCAAAAACTATGCCTACCATTACCTTATTAATATCTCTGGTTTTTGAACAGCTTTGATCGGTATATAAATAAGAACCAACGGTACATCCATCAACTTCTACTATTTTCTTGCAATAATATTTGCTAGTGTCAAACGGACATTTGATTGAGGGTTTCGAGGCACATTCCGCCTCAGTTTGCGTATAGCCCAAACTGGCACAATCAGGTGCCTTGGTACAGGTCATGTCCGCTTGTGCCGCAGAGCTGCCCAAGCCACAAAGCAATGCCGTTAATGATATAAGTGTTGTTCTCCTAAACATGGTCTTTCTCCTTAATCTTTATCACAAAAAACGGCTGCTTCGTTATATGGACATTTCATATAACTATAATAGCCACATTCACTCACACTGTTCACATAGCCCAATTTGGCACAATCGGT
>CALXOP010000046.1 GCA_944390035.1 uncultured Alphaproteobacteria bacterium
TTTTCGTCCGCCCACTCATCCCAAATTGTCACCTTGTTGTCATGGAGATATTTGATATTTGTATCTCCTTTGAGAAACCATAACAATTCGTGAATAATTGCTCGGGTATAAAGTTTTTTGGTGGTCAACAAAGGAAAACCTTTAGTCAAATCAAACCGCAACTGTCTTCCGAAAACACTTCGAGTCCCAACACCCGTACGATCCATTTTATCAATACCATGTTCCATGATATCTGATAACAAATCCAAATACTGCTTCATAAAAATTGAGATTAAAATGATAAAAACAAAATAACAAATTTTGCTTTTACCTAACACAAAAAATCAAAGAAATCAATAAGCAAGGAATATCTTTGACACGCGCAATCTGCCTTATTTTGCCACAGAGGGAAATCCGCCCGGATTTTCATATGTGCACAAAAGAATAAGATTTTAGGGCAAAGGAAACGGAGTGTACCCAATTAGTACATGAGTATTTCTTTGACCCGCGAAATCTGTATTATTTTGCCACAGAGGGAAATCCACCTGTTTGGCGCAAACATTCCCCCACCACCATCACTGCCGATACGGCAACGTTAATCGAGCGTGCTTTCTCGTTCATCGGAATAAGAAGACGCGCATCTGCTGTGTGGTGTACTTCTTCGGGAACACCGGCCGATTCGCGTCCCATTAAAATAATGTCATTTGGTTGAAATTTGAAATTATAATATGGTTCTGTAGCATGCGTGGTCAAAAGCACGATTCGCCCATATTCATCCGGATGTTCGGCGCGATATTGCAAAAAATGCTCCCAAGATTTATGGCGTCTGAATTTCACCAAATGCAAATAATCCATACCGGCACGTTTCAGTGTTTTTTCTGAAAAAATATAACCACAAGGTTCAATAATATCGAGTTCCACATCCAAACAAGCACCCAAGCGCAAGAGTGTCCCCGTATTTTGCGGAATATCCGGTTGAAACAGTGCCAAACGCATAATCTTATCCTCTCATCAAAGTTTTTATGAGTTGTAGCGCAAAAGCGCTTCCCTCGCAAGCAAAAAACAAAAAAACGGAGCTTGTCCTCAAAACAAACTCCGTTCTTTCCCTAAAGTTTAGGATTAGAAGCGCCCCCGGCGATAATACAGATCGATTATCTCACGGATATTCTTTGCACTTTCCAGCAAAGATACCGGCGGATAATAAACCCTCTTCGAGCCCTTCAAGCCCAAAGACAAAGCCTGATAGACTTTGTTAGACTTAATAAAATACCGACACTGTTGAGAAAGGTACTCATTTGTACCATGAGTAGCCTCATCGGGTCTTAACTCCGAATACAGGTCATCATCCAACCCGTATTCTTTTCCGGTAACTTCCCTAATAATCGCCAAGCCTTTTTGGAAAAACGCCTCCTTTTTTTCTTCCTGCCGCTCAACATAAGCCGCAAAATCCGAAACCTTTACCAAACCAAGGCTGGTTGAGATACGCAAATCAGGCAACACTTGCCGCAACATCTGCTTCAAAGATTCACGCTTTTGGGCATAAACCTCTAAATTCATAATTTCTGCACTATTGCCTGTCACACCTGTTAATTTCTCAAATTGCTGAGCAACCAGCTCTTCTGTCTGTTTACACATATCTATAAATTTAATTTAAAATAATAAAATGTTTACGCGGTATATAGCACAAAATACCGGCGCTGTCAACTTTTTGTCTAAAATTATTTTTTGCGACTTTTTTGCCAATTAGACGTTGAACAAGAAATTCATCATATCGCCGTCTTTAACGACATAATCCTTGCCCTCGGAGCGCATTTTTCCGGCATCTTTGCAGGCTTGTTCGCTGCCGTATTTCACAAAATCATCATAAGAGATTGTTTCCGCACGAATAAAGCCACGCTCAAAATCCGAGTGAATAATACCGGCACAAACCGGTGCCTTTGAGCCTTTCAAAAAAGTCCAAGCACGCACTTCTTTCGGCCCGGCCGTAAAATAGGTTTCGAGTCCCAAAAGTTTATATCCGGCACGAATAATCTTTGCCAAACCGGTTTCCTCCAAACCAAGCGATTGCAAAAATTCTTTTTTCTCTTCTTCGGATTCGAGTTGAGCTACTTCCGATTCGATTTCAGCCGAAATAATCACTGCGGTTGTTCCTTCCGCCTCTGCCTTGGTCATCACCATATCGGAAAACTTATTACCTGTTGCTGCCGATTCTTCATCTACATTGCAAACATAGAGCACCGGCTTAGCCGTTAAAAGCTGCAACATCTTATATTCTTTGCAAGCATCCTTATTAGTCGGGTCCGGAGCGGCTGTTCTGGCTGGTTTTCCAGCTTTCAAAGCCTCAATCACCGGACGCATGACCGATTCTCTCAAAACAGATTCTTTTTCACCGCTTTTGGCTTTTTTCTGCACTTGGTCATAGCGTTTTTCCAAAGATTCCAAATCGGCAATCATCAATTCCGTTTCTACGATTTCCGCATCGCGAATAGGGTCAACCGAACCCTCAACGTGGGTAATATTATCGTTTTCAAAGCATCTCAAAACATGAATGATTGCATCAACTTCACGAATATTGGCTAAGAACTGATTGCCTAAACCCTCACCCTTGGAAGCCCCTTTAACCAAACCGGCAATATCCACAAATTCCAACTGAGTTGGTGTAACCATTCTGGGTTTGACCAATTCCGCCAATTTATCCAATCTCGGGTCCGGCACGGCCACCCGACCGGTATTTGGCTCAATCGTACAGAAAGGAAAATTGGCCGCCTGAGCTGCAATGGTCTGCGTCAAAGCATTAAACAAAGTAGATTTACCGACATTAGGCAGACCGACAATTCCGCAATTAAAACCCATAACAAAAAACTCCTTAAATTTTTAGTTCAAACTTAAGGAGTCTTATATCTGATAGAGGACGATATTTCAAGCCAATTCTATAACTTCAAACCCAAGATAACCGTTTTTTCGCCTTTTGCAAAATGGAGCAATGTCAAACCAAACAAAGCAATATGTGTTTTCTTTCCGAGTTTAAGACGAATAATATTTTTACGCCACTTTTTTAGCCCCTGTTTTGCATGATAAAAAGTCTCATAACGACAATACCCTGCAAAATCTTCGCTTTCTAAAAGTTTTCCAACCAGTTGATGATGATTAACCATATCTTTTGTCACGCCCAAACGACATAATAAATCTTTCACCTGCTGATAATACAGTTTTGGATTCGCATTTTGCGCAAACCCGCTGCTTAAGATTCGCACCGGTAAATCAAATTTGCCCAAAAGATTATGCTCTTGAAAATATTCAAAAATTTTCTGAAAAATAAGCAAATTATCTTTACCGCTTCTGAGACGTTTTGAACTCATGGTAGAATTTTCTCTTTGCCGATAAAAAACTTTTCCACCCTCACTCACGGCAATTTTTTGCAAATTCACCATCAGAGCAAAATGAAAATACTCATCTTCATAAATACACCCTTCGGGAAAAGAAATACCCAAATCCAAAATTTGTTGGCGCCTAAAAAGTTTACCCCAAGGCACCACCCACATTTGATTAATAATCTCATTGGTTACCTGAAAAGTTCCCTCTGAATGTCCCGAAATCATCCGTTCATTTTGCGTTTTTTTAGGGCTGTAATATACCACAATATCATGCACACAAACAACATCCGCATGCGTGCGTAATTGTGTTTCAACTAAGGATTCAATGCATTTTTTATCAATCCAATCATCAGAATCCAAAAAGCAAACATATTCACCATGCGCCGATTTAAGCCCCATATTTCGAGCCGATGCCTGCCCCCCGTTTTCTTTATCAAGCACAACGATACGTTTATCTTTATGAGCAAATTTTTGCAAAATATCGCCGCATTTATCCGGTGAGCCGTCATTCACACAAATAATTTCCAGATTTTCATAAGTCTGCCCAATGACCGACTTCAAACAATCCGGCAAAAATTTTTCAACATTATAAACAGGAATGATAACGGAAACTAAGGGGTTATTTGTCATAGTAAGCCCTCTAAAATTAATACAATAATTATATAGCTAAACCATAAACAGTAAAAGTCAACTATTTAGCATTATTTTTGAGTAAATTTCCGATTTTATTGGAAAAAGCGGCAATTCCGTCTTTCAACACCACCCCGATATTTTCCGTCACCAAACGAATATTTTCATCAAGGATTGCCTTATCGGCTTTAGAAAAACCGGTCAACACATGGTTAACCACCGCCTCATGTGGCAAACTGCTGTCGGGGTGTCCAATTCCTAACCGAACACGATTGTAATTTGGGC
>CALXOP010000047.1 GCA_944390035.1 uncultured Alphaproteobacteria bacterium
AAGTTGCTTTCTCATAATACACCTCATTATAACTGAACTTTGTCACTTTATAATCTAGCATATTATGCCAATATTGTCAAATAATTTTATTTAAACAATTTTATTTTGGCTAAAGAACGTAAAACAATAGCCTCTCATTAGAGAGGCTTGTTTATAAATTATAGATATTTCTTATCTTGCCTTATGAATGGCGTTGATATTACGAATATAGGCAATATCTGTTTCCAGCTTTTCTAATGCGACCGGCAATTTACGGCGCCAGTTCGGATATTTATCAATATCCGTTCCGGGGAGATTTTGCAATTTTTCTACATGCAAAATATCTTCCAACTGTGCCAAAAAGACCTTTGCATTGGTGCGGGCGGCAAAAGTATGTACTGCCTCTTCTATGCCTTCAGGATAAGCCTCACCGTACAGATAATCGCCTTTACGCAAATTATCTTCCGGCCAGCAACCGTTGGTGTCTAAAGCATGTAATAATTTCCAGCGGTCTTGCTCGCGCTTATGGTAGGCGTCCGTTTTTTCTGCCTCGGTCATCATTTGCAAATCATATTTTAGGGCAATATCGTAGCCAAACCACCACATTCTGAGCGGCGGCATATCATGTGTGCCTACCGACATAAATGATTTGGTGCGGTATTCCCAAGGCGCCTTAAAATCACCCCAGCCGAAATCTTTTCTTTCCTCCCATAAAACGCTCAAGGCATAAACATTTTTGGCCTCTAATTGTTCGATGAAACCATCGGGCACGTTACCGATACTTTCGCCTACGATTTGGCACTTATTCCGCCAACTCTCGATAGCCACAATGTTTAGCATATCTTTCAGATTATACATCACATAGGTTCCTAAACTGTCTTCCTTATCCGGAATCATATATAATCTGGTCAGCCACATGACGTGGTCCATCCGCAATGCACCGGCACCTTGCATATTGGCCCGCAAAATTTTGATAAACGGCTCATAGCACCGCTCTTTTAAGACATAAGGATTAAATGCTCCCAAGCCCCATTTTTGTCCGGCCGTAAAGATGGCATCAGGTGGTGCCCCGGCACCTAAATCTTTAATAAACAAATCGTGGTCAGACCAGAGTTCGGCACTGTCCTTACATACTCCGACAGCCAAATCGCGGTACAGACCAATCTTGAGGCCGCATTCTTTGATTTTATTTTCAACCAACTTAAACTGGCGAAAAGCCTCAAACTGCAAAAACTTAAAGAAACGAATTTTATCGGCATATTCTTCTGCAAATTTTCTCACCTCCGGAGTATTGGGATTTTGGAACTCATCTTCCCAACCTTTCCACCCGCCGAAGCGATAAGTGCTCTTGATGTCATACAAAGTTTGAAACAGAGCCAAACGATGCAAATCCTCTCCTTGCGCCTCAACAAATGCATGAAACTCACGTTGACGCTCAGAGGTTAAATCTGCCATAAATCGGCCGTAAAGTTTTTCAAGTACGGCAATTTTTAAGGGATAAACCTCCTCGTAACGGATTAATTCACTGGAACGAACTTCTGCTAACTTGTCTTTTACTTCCTCTTTATCTTCAGGCTTAAATTCGGGAACGGCTTCAACATCAATATATATCGGGTTCAAAAACAAGCGGCTGATAGAACTATACGGGCTGGCATTTTCCGGATAGGTATGCACCAAAACGTTAAGCGGATTAACCCCGATAATATCCGCCCCGCAACGAGAACAAATCTCTATAAAACGCTGCAAATCGCTAAAATCACCGACACCCCAGTTATGTTCGCTTTTCAGAGCATAGAGCTGAATTGCATAGCCCCAAGTTTTGCCGTCTTTCAAGGCATCATTTTCGTAGCATTCTTTCGGGGCCACAGCCAACTTGCTTTTATAGCTCTTATCGCCTACGGTAAAAGTGATGTTATAATAGCCAACCGGAAGCTCGCTGGTGATGGTCAACAGCATTTTGGCATAAATTGTTTTGCCTATGGTGGAGGTTTCACCTGTCGGGTGAATTTCAAAGGTTACGGCAGAGCTGATGCCGGTATCTGCATTTTCTACCTGTAAGGCAAAATAGGTTTGAATTTGGTCATTTGGCACTACCGCATCAATATGAATATTGCCTTGTTCAACCACATAGATATTTTCTAAGGTTCGTTGCCACCGCTTTTTATCAAAATCAGCCAAGGATTTTTCAACCTCGCCCAAATTTCCGGCTTTATACCCTAGTCTTTCGGCAATAAATCTAATGGTAGAATCGGGAATTTCATATTCTTTTTTTGCCAAGCCAGCATCGGAATAGGTGGTGGCAATGCCTAATTTATCGGCTAGTTGTTTGAGTTTTTCTTCCATTCCCGTCTCCTTTATTTTTTGATTTCAAAGACCAAGACACTCCATGCCGGAACGGCTATAACTTCTCCGGCAGCTAACTTGGTGTTTTCTTTGAACTTTGATGAACTGTCTAATAATAAGCTCCAATGATACTTGTTATCAATTGGCGGCAATACCCAATTTTGGGTGTTGTAATTGGCATTGAGGATTGCAAACACAAAGCGGCTTCCGGTATAAACACAATACGAGATGGACTTGCGGTTTACGTCGTGCCAATCGTCAGAAGTAAATTCTTTGCCTTGCTCATTATACCAGGTTAGGTCTTTGTAGCCTTTGTTGACCACCTCGCCCGTAAAGAAATGGCGGCGGTTAAATATCTTGAGTTTTTTGCGCAGAGCAATGGTGCGGCGGACAAATTTTATCAGCTCTTTATTGCCCTTGCTAATGGCATCCCAGGCAATCCAGGTCAACACGTTATCCTGACAATAGGGATTGTTGTTGCCAAACTGTGTGTGTGCAAATTCATCACCGGCCAACATCATCGGCGTGCCGAAAGACATTAACAAAGTTGCGGTCATGGCTTTTAGTCTTTGCAGGCGATTTTCTTTTATCGTCGGATTGTGGCTTTCTCCTTCGGCACCGGAATTCCAACTCCAGTTGCTGTCCGTTCCGTCGCGGTTATTTTCACCATTGCTGAAATTGTGTTTTGCATTATAGCTGACTAAATCTTTGAGGCTAAAGCCATCATGCGCCGTTACGAAATTTATACTGCTCCAGATGTCGCGGTTCATATGATTGAAGACATCGCTTGAGCCGGCCAAACGGCTGGCCAATTCAGCCACCTGCCCTTGGTCGCCTTTCCAAAAACGGCGAACCGTGTCACGGTATTTATCATTCCACTGTCCCCAACCCGGAGGAAATGCTCCGACCTGATACCCGCCAAAACCAATATCCCACGGCTCGGCTATCATTTTTACGCGGCGGGTTAAGGGGTCTTGTCCGGTGGCATATAAAAAGCCGCAATGTATTCTAAACTCTTTGTTCTGACGGCACAAAGTCGGCGCTAAGTCAAAACGAAAACCATCAACATGCATTTCCTCTATCCAATAGCGCAGGGAATCCATTACCAATGATAAGACATAGCTATTTTGAACATTAAAGGAGGCACCGCAGCCCGTGCTGTCATAGTAATATCTTTTGTTCTCAGAATTCAGCGTATAGTAAGAGGCATTATCTATTCCGCGATAGCAAAAAGTCGGTCCTAATTGATTGCCCTCGCCGGTGTGGTTATAGACAACATCCAAAATAACTTCTATGCCCTTTTGGTGCAGCGCTTTGACCATTTTTTTGAATTCATCAATTTCGTCGGAAGCCATATAACTTTGCTCGGGGGCAAAGAAGGTAAAACTCTCATAGCCCCAATAGTTATCCTTGATATAGCCTTTTTTGTGACGATTGCCGAAAAAGGCATGAATAGGCAAAAATTCTACCGCCGTAACGCCCAGCCACTTGAGATAGCTGGTAACACTCTTATCGGCAAAGCCGGCAAAGGTGCCTCTTTTTGCATCTGAAATTTGCGGGTGAAGTTTGGTAAAACCACGCAGATGCGTTTCATAGATAATGGTTTCATCCATCTTATAATATGGGCGGATTTCGTTATCATCGCCCCAATCAAAAGTATTGCCGACGACAACCGATTTCGGAACATAAGGCGCACTGTCAAGCTCCGAAAAAGACAAGTCTTTATCGGGGCTGTCAACATCGTATCCGAAAATGGCTTTATGCCAAATCAGCTTACCTATCAGCTTGCGCCCATAGGGGTCAATCAACAATTTGTTCGGATTAAAACGATGCCCTTCTAATGGCTTGTATGGCCCATAGACACGGTATCCATAGACTTGTCCAGGCACGAGCCCCGGAATATAAATATGCCAAATACTGTTGTCGTTTTCGGTGATGGTAAAGCGCTCAAGTTCCTCAGCACCGGAGGCATCAAACAAACAAAGTTCTACCTTTTCGGCATGTGCAGAAAACAATGCAAAGTTTACCCCCTTGCCATCATAAGTCGCTCCTAACGGATAGGCTAATCCCGGTTGGGCTTTGTAACTTGGCATTGTTTTCTCCTTATGTAAATTAGTCCCTTATCGGCTTAATAACAATTGTTGCAAGCGGCGGTAAGGTGACGGAAATATAGCGCGGTTTGTTATTGCACTCTCCTTCTTCAGAGGTGATGAAACCTTCATTTTTAACGCCGCTTCCCCAATAGTTTACATCATCAGAGTTAAAAATTTCCTGATAACGGCAATTTTCGTAAACGCCAATGTGATAATTGTGGCGAACAACCGGCGTAAAGTTGGAAATTACAATCATATAGTCGGCCGGATTATGCGCCTTACGCATATAAGAAATAACACTGTCATCGGCATTAGAGTGATCAATCCACTCAAAACCGCGATAGTCGAAATCTTCTTCATAAAATGCCGGATTACCCTTATACATTAGGTTCAAATCACGAACACAATTTTGCATTCCCTTATACATCGGGTATTGCAATAAGTGCCAACGCAAACTTTCTTCCGAATTCCACTCCCAATCTTGTCCAAACTCGCAGCCCATAAACAGCAATTTCTTTCCGGGGTGCGTGTACATAAAGCCGTAATAAGCTCTTAAGTTGGCAAATTTTTGCCACTCATCTCCGGGCATTTTATACAGCATGGAGCCTTTGCCGTGAACCACTTCATCATGAGATATCGGCAAAATAAAATTCTCATTAAACGCATAGAGCAGACCAAAGGTCAACATACCATGGTGATATTTGCGGTGAACAGGCTCGTGACTGATATACTTTAAGGTATCGTTCATCCAGCCCATATTCCACTTATAACCGAATCCTAATCCACCCATTGAGGTCGGACGAGAAACCATCGGCCAAGCGGTTGATTCTTCAGCGCAAGTAACGGCACCTTTGCACTGACCATAGACCAATTCGTTCATCTTACGCAAGAAAGCAATTGCTTCAATATTTTCATTGCCGCCATAGATGTTGGGAATCCACTCGCCGCTCTTGCGCGAATAGTCCAAATAAAGCATTGAGGCAACCGCATCAACTCGCAAACCGTCGATGTGATATTCCTTTAACCAATACAAAGCACTGGCACACAAGAAATTGCAAACTTCCGTACGACCGTAGTTATAAATTTTTGTTCCCCAATCCAAGTGTTCGCCCTTGCGCGGGTCAGCGTGTTCATAAAGGTGGGTACCGTCAAATTCAACCAAACCATGTCCGTCTTTGGGGAAGTGGGCCGGAACCCAGTCCATAATTACGGCAATGCCGGCTTGGTGGAATTTATCTATCATATAGCGCAAGTCATCAGGTGTACCGAAACGGCTGGTCGGTGAAAACATTCCGATTACTTGATACCCCCATGAGCAATCCAACGGGTGTTCGGCAAGCGGCAAAAACTCAACATGCGTAAAGCCCATATTGACGACATAAGGTACCAAATTATCTGCCAATTCACGGTAGGTTAAAAACTCGGAACCGTTTTCTCCTTTTCTCTTCCATGAGCCTAAGTGAACTTCATAAATCGACATCGGCTTATCAAAGGCATTGTATTCTTCACGGTATTTCATCCACTCCGAATCATCCCAATGATAATGATTTAAATCATAAACGACGGAGGCCGTTTTCGGACGAACTTCACTCCAAAATGCCAGCGGATCCGATTTGAGCAAAATATAATCTTCTTGGGTTTTCACCTCGTATTTATAAATTTCACCTTCGTCTAAGCCCGGAATAAAAATATCCCACACACCGCAAGTCGGATGTTTGCGCATCACATTGACACGTCCATCCCAATTGTTGAAATTGCCAACAACGGAAACTCTTTTGGCATTCGGTGCCCATACGGCAAAACTTACACCTTTGACGCCATCCATTTCCGTGACATGTGCCCCTAATTTTTTATACATTTCGAGGTGATTACCCTCTGCCAAGAGGTAAACATCAATATCCCCTAAGATAGAGGAAAAACGATACGCGTCTTCATGTTCATAAACGGTACCATTGTCATTTTCAATGCGGAATTTGTAAGGGAAATTTTCGATTGCACCAAGGTTGATTTGATAAAAACCTCTCTCGTCTAACTTGGTCATTTGTCCTAATGAGGTACCATCTTTTTTGAGTAATTCGACGGACCTGGTATTGGGTTGATAAGTTCTGATAAAGACCTCTTTACTTCCTTTATTTTTGTGTATTCCCAATACGGCAAAAACATTGCCATGGTCCCCGTTGATAACAGCTTCCATTTCTTCTTTTGATAATAAATTTTCCATTCGGTAGCCCCCTGTTAGAACTATAATTTAATAATTAGATATTTTGATAATATTCAAATTCTGGTTAGATTCATCTATAAAATTTTATCGCTTTAAATGCAAGCAAATATCTCTCTTGTTCGATAATATTTCATTTTTCAAATAAAAAACAAACTTTTATGATTGACGTATTATTTTTTGATTGTATATTAATGATTGTTTACCAAACATTTAATTTATTTGGAGTTAGTTATGGTTAATAATTGTAATGAAAACGCAATCAGAGAAGCTGCTTATTTTATGTGGCAAAATGCTGGTTGCCCTTCCGGCAGAGACCAGGAATTCTGGGCTCTTGCAGTTGAACAAATGAGCAATTGCGGTTGCAAGTCTTCAAGCAAAAAATCTTCTTCTTGCTCGAAGAAATCTACTTCTGCAAGCTGCAAAACTTCTTCTACAAAAAAGACTTCTTCTAAGAAGTAATTTTTAGAAAAAAGTAGTAAAAACCTCTTCGGAAACGAAGAGGTTTTTTTTATTGCTTCAGTGTGTTTTTTTGCGCGGCAAAAAGAAAACCAAATACCGGATTTTGGCCTTCATTTCTTAGTTTGCACCTTTTGATTTTTTCGATTGAAAAACAATTGCTTATGAGCAAATTTTCAATATATTTTCGGCTATGAAGATAGCGCCCGGAAGCGTGTAAAAAATAGTCCTCCTCATTGACATAATTTTCACTGACGGTGAAAATGAATCGACCTTTTGAGGTAAGACATTTGGATACGCCCGATATGATTTTTGAGAGGTCTCCGAAATAGGTAAAAACATCGGCCGAAACCACCATATCAAACTTTTGTTTTGAGTGCGCAAAAAAGTGTTCGAGTTCATCACAATAGAGTTTGTGATAGAGATTTTTCTTCTTGGCTTCTTCCAACATTTTTTCTGAAATATCAACACCATAGAGGCCAAATATTTTACTGTATGATTTTAGAAAATTGCCACATAACCCGGTGCCGCAACCGGCATCGAGAATCTTTAATTTGGGATTTTTTTGCTTATAAAAAAGACTCTGTAAATACTCAGAAATTTCTTGCGGAGCTCGATATTCAAGCGAGGCTAAAACCTGCTCAAAATCGGGAGCAAAAACATCAAAAATATTTTTCAAATATTCATCATTAGCACGTGGCGGAATCGAATCATTGAGGACCGAATTTCCCATGTGCTGCGCGATTTGATTATCGGGATATTTTTGTAGCCACAAACGTGCATATTTTTGGATAAGTTCATCTTCTTTTTCCAAAGAAGTTTCATACAGCAAATACCCAAAATTTATGTGCTGAGAATCCTCTCCTGAACTCTGCTCTATTGCTTGCCAGGCTTCAGAAAAAGCCTCAGGCCATTGGGCTAATTTTTGATAGACTTGGCTCAGGTAATTATGCAGCCAATAATCACTCGAATCTATCTTTAGCGCTTGCTCAAATGCTTGTTTAGACTCGGTATAATTTTCTAACTCAAAGGCGGCATTTCCCAATATCGTCCACGGCATTATTTGGTGAGAATCTTGCTGGAGGGCTTGCTTGGCAAAATTGATAGCTTGTTGATAATTTTTTACATCAAAATAAGTATTGGCCAGGTTAACGCAAGCGGTGTAACTTTTGGGATTGAGCGCATAAGCCTGTTCATAATGCCAAAGCGCCTGATCGTAGTTTTTTTCCAGATAATCAATATTGCCTAAATTGAGGTGTGATTGAATATTGGCAGAATCGTATTTGAGGACTTTTTGAGCAATTTGACGTGCCTTTTTATAGTTCTGATTTTCATAGAGCGACGTTGCATAATTGCTCATGGCCAGAATATTATTTTTATCTTCATGCAGAGCTTGTTCGTAGCAAGACATCGACTCTTTTTTTTGCCCTAATTTGTCATAGCAATTTCCGGCCATGATTAAATAATCAACCTGATGCGGATTTTGTGCCGCTAAGGCCAAATATGCCTGCAAGGCTTGTTGATAGTGTCCCTGATGATATAAATCACGCGCCGAGAGCTCTGAATTTAACACGTTTTTTCTTGTCCTTATTATTTTTTTATAAATTTATGACATTTTTAGTAAAAAAACTATTGACGAGTTGAATTAAATATTATATTTATTTTTCGTCGCCGGGGATGTGGCGGAATGGTAGACGCGGCGGACTCAAAATCCGTTGATAGCAATATCTTAAGAGTTCAAGTCTCTTCATCCCTACCAATCATTAATAAAGCCTTGCAAGTTGCAAGGCTTTATTTTTTTCTGCGTTTAGGGTTCGGACATTACTTGTTTGAGCAAATTCAGCACCGCCGCAATTTTGGGATAGGCAAGTGTTTTCGGGTGTGCCAGAAGGTGAATATTGTAGCTGAAATTAATCCCCGTCTCGGCCAAAATTTGCCCGATATTTAGCAAGTTGTCATACTTGTGGTGCAAAGGCATGAGCCCGATACCACCGCCGGCCGAAACCATATTATTGACCATATAAACCGAATTGGCCGAATAACTGATATGACGCAAGAGTTTGCGAAACTCCTTCCAGCCCTGAATTTGGCGGATGTAATTCGGATTGTCGCAAAAGTGATGTTCGTTTACCAACTCTTGTAAAGTATTGGGAAAACCAAATTTATCAATATAACTTTTGGAGGCAAACAGTCCACAGGGCAAAACCGACGAGTGATAGACACTCATGGTGTTGGAAGAAGGAATCGTGTAGCTTAACAAAATGTCTATGGTGTGCAAGTTCATCTGATTTACATTATCACAACAAGAAGACATAATATGCATGTCCGGATAGTTCATAATAAAATCGATAATTTTGTTATTAAACAAAGTTTGCGAAACGCCCTCTTCCACTCCGATTTTAACTTGTCCGCCTACTTTGTTGCTTGATAAGGCTATATCATCAAGTTGTTGCAAAATATCGTTTAATTCTTCGGCCAAAATCACCAGCTCTTGGCCTTGCGGACTGATAATGCTGCCGTGTCCGTCATTGGAAAAAATTTTTAGCCCCAATTCTTGTTCGAGTTCCGCAATATATTTATTTAGCGTATCAATAGAGGTTGACAGGCTTTCTGAGGCTTTGCGCTTACTTTTGTTTTGCATGACCGACAGCAGATATAGCAACCCTGACATTTTGTTAATGTCTTTTTTGCTTAGCATAATCTTTTCCCTCTTTTGTATTTGCGTTATTTTATACGCACATGTCAACAATATATATTTTTATTATGAATACTTTTAGTTGAAATATCGTTAATAAAAAATCCCGATATTTAATCGGGATTTTTTTAACTTGTTTAGGCGGCCTGCCCCAGCAATCTTTTGAGGGCTTTTTCTCGACCAATCAAGGGCAACAGAATCTTTAGCTCCGGTCCGTTGTCTTGCGCGGTCAAAGCCTTGCGCAAGGGGTGGAAAAGCGCTTTTCCGCTTTTACCGGACTTGGCTTTAACCTCGCCGACCCATTGGTTCCAGGTTTCGGAATTCCACGGTTCGGGCGGCAATAAATCAGCCGCCATAGAGGTAAGGTCTTTATCCTCGATTACCGGCGTTACAACCTTATGACAAATCGAATCCCACAAATTGACATCGGAAACGATTGACAAATTCGGGCGAACGGCATCCCAGAAAGTTTCATCACCTTCAATGCGATTTTTTACTTGATTATAGCTCAGGCCATGAACCAATTTGGTATTGAGGTGTTTGAGTTCTTCCTCATCAAACTTAGGCTGAGCACGACCGATTTTGCCAAAGTCCAAAGTATCTGCCAGAGACTGCAAATCATAGTACGGTTCAATGGCTTCTGAGGTTCCCAACTTAGCTAAGAAAGAGCAAATTGACATTGCTTCAATTCCTTCGGCGCGGAGTTCACTCACACCCATACTACCCAGACGTTTGGAGAGTTTGCCCTCCTTACCTGTCAACAAAGGCAAGTGTGCAAAGGTCGGAACTGTTCCGCCCAAGGCTTCAAACATTTGAACTTGTGATGCCGTATTGGTAACGTGGTCTTCACCGCGAACGATGTGGGTGATACCAAAATCAAAGTCATCAATAACTGAGGGCAAGTGATACAAGAAACTTCCGTCCTCACGAATAATAATCGGGTCGCTTAATTTTTCGGCTTCGTATTTGACTTCGCCTCTGACCATATCGTTCCACTTAATTTCTCCGGGGAGAAGTTTGAAACGATAGTGCGGACGACGTCCCTCGGCCTCAAAACGCGCAATATCTTCTTGTGTATAGCTCAATGCCTGACGATCATAAATCGGCGGAAGGCCCTTGGAGAGTGCACGTTTGCGTTTGAACTCGAGTTCTTCCGGAGTTTCATAACAAGCATAGATACGCCCCTCGGCTTTGAGTTTTTTCGTGACTTCATTATAACGGTCAAAACGGGCCGATTGTCTGGCTTCTTCCGTCCAGGTTAAACCTAACCATGTGAGGTTATCACGGATGACGTCTTCATATTCTTTTTTAGAACGAAGTTTATCCGTATCATCAATACGAAGCATAAACTTGCCGCCGAGCTTTTTAGCCCAGAGCCAGTTAAACAATGCCGTACGGGTGTTGCCGATGTGCATAAAGCCGGTCGGCGACGGTGCGAATCTTACTTTGATGTTACTCATTACCTTTATCCATAAATTATCAAAAAATTAAGTGGATAATAAACACTTCCTTTTTGAAATTCAAGCACAAACTACAGCTCCGGCTTGATTTCTTCTTAATCAAGCAAGTTTAGCATTTCATCAATGAGGTTTTGGGTGCCTCTTCTGATGTCTTTAATGGATTTGGCCAACATATAGGCCGGTGTGGTCACGACGCGGTTTTCCTCATCTACACAGACATCTAACGTGCCTTTAGGCTCAAAGACGGCGCCCATTTTGGAAATGCCTGCCCCTACACCTTTGTCCGTCCCGATGGTGACTTTGACTTGGTGTTTGGCCAGAGCCTTGGCTATCACCACCGGTGCAATGCACATTGCCCCGATTACCAGATGATTGTCATAAGCATCATGGATGGCTTTTTCTACCTCTTTATTGAGTTCGCAATCCGAGCCTTTGATGGCAAAGTTGCTCCAATTCATGGCTGCACCGAATCCGCCGGGGAAAACAATGGCGTCATAGTCTTTGGCATTAAACTCTTTTAGGTTTTTGATGTTGCCTCTGGCAATACGGGCAGATTCTGCCAAAACATTGCGATTGTCATCGTCGCCGGCAATGGCCGTGGCCTGACCGGTAT
This sequence comes from uncultured Alphaproteobacteria bacterium, assembly GCA_944390035.1. Lineage (GTDB taxonomy): Bacteria > Pseudomonadota > Alphaproteobacteria > RF32 > CAG-239 > Scatocola. The sequence goes on from CALXOP010000047.1 coordinate 11,861, forward strand.
AGTGGTCAATGGTTTTGGCTTGCCAGGTATCGGGGGCAAAGCACTGATAATCGCAGCCGGCTTCATCTATGGCTAACATGGTCATGGTGGCTTCATGGATTTCTGAGCCATCAAAGACTCCGCAACCCGACAAAACAATAGCAAATTTAAGCGTAGTATCGTTCATTTCTTTCTCCAAAGTTTATTTTTATTGTAATAATATATAATAGTTTGTATAAATAACAATCAAATATTAATTTCAGGACAAATATTCATGATTTCAGAAATTTCTACTTTGCCAAACGGCATCCGCGTTATTACCTCTTCAAGACCAGAAATCGAATCTGTTTCTTTGGGAATTTGGGTCAACACCGGTGCGGCTTATGAAAAACCGCAACTCAACGGTATTTCGCACTTTTTGGAGCATATGGTGTTTAAGGGAACAAAAACCCGTAATGCGTTTGAAATTTCTGACCAATTTGAAGATGTCGGCGGTCAATCAAATGCCTATACCGCACGCGAGTTCACGGCTTTTTATGCCAAAATGCTCAAAGCCGATACCGAACTGGCCATTGATATTTTATCAGACCTTATCAATAACCCGACTTTTCCGGTTGAAGAACTGGTAAAAGAAAGAGAAGTCGTGGTGCAAGAAATTAAACAAGGAATTGATACTCCTGATGACATTATTTTTGATTTTGTTCAAGAACAAGCCTTTCCGAATCAGGCCTTGGGGCGCACAATTTTGGGACCGGCCGAAAAAGTTCGCTCTTTCGGACAAGAAGAATTACAGGGTTATTTGAAATCCAATTATTCCGGCGCAAATATGGTGGTTTGTGCCGTCGGAAACATTGAGCACAAGCAATTTGTGGAGATGGTCAAATCAAGACTGGGAGGTTTTCAGGCAAAAGCGCATTTTGATAAAGACGCTCAAAGCTACTGCGGCGGATTTATGAGTGAAAAGCGCGATATTGAACAAGCACATGTCGTGTTGGCGTTTAACGGGGTTAAATATGAGTGCGAAACTTATTATCCTTGCCAAATTTTTTCTACCATTTTCGGCGGCGGAATGTCTTCTCGATTGTTCCGCGAAGTCAGAGAAAAGAGAGGTTTGGTTTATAGTGTTTATAGTTTCAGCAACTCGCATACTCAATCGGGGTTATTCGGAATTTATGCCGGAACGACCAACAAAGAACTGCAAGAATTGATGCCGGTTATCGGTACCGAAATTAAAAAGATTTGCAATGATTTAGTCAGCCCGCAAGAACTTTCACGCGCCAAATCTCAACTCAAGGCCAGCATGCTGATGGCTTTGGAAAGCTCTTCTACCACGGCGGAGATTTTAGCTCGTCAGATGCTGCTCTATAACCGCATTATTCCGATTGAAGAAATGGTGGAGAGAATCGAAAAAGTTTCCTTGCAAGACGTCCGTGATATGGCGCAACAAATTTTTGCTTCAAAGCCAACCTACTGCTTGGTCGGGGATATTGCAAATCACCCGAACTACGAACAAATTCAACATATGATTAAAGGCTAGACGATGGATATTTATTTAGCAGAGCCCAGAGGATTTTGTGCCGGTGTGCGGCGCGCCATTGCGATTGTGGAAAATTCACTTGAGCAATACGGAGCCCCGATTTATGTCCGGCATGAGATTGTTCACAATAAACATGTGATTGAAGATTTGAAGCAAAAAGGCGCCGTATTTATTGAAGATATCTTTGATGCCGACCCCAAACGTCCTCTCATTTTTTCGGCACACGGCGTTAGTCAGGAAGTTAAAGATAAAGCTCATGAATTGGGGCTATTTACCATTGATGCCACCTGCCCTTTGGTGGAAAAAGTGCATCGTCAGGTCAGAAAGTTTTTTGAGCAAAATTTTGAAATTATCGTCATTGGCAAAAAAGAACATCCCGAAATTGTCGGTACAGTCGGGCAAGTCGGAGAAAAAGCAAAACTCCACGTAATTTATTCTCTGGAAGAGGCGAAAGGCCTTGAAATTGAAGATACCGAGCATGTCGGTTTTGTGACGCAAACAACGCTTTCAACCGATGACACTTTAGAGATTATTCACTGCCTGAAAGAGAGATTTCCCAAAATTCAAGGTTTGCCCAAGGCCGATATTTGCTATGCCACCACCAATCGCCAAGCCGCAGTTAAGGAATTGGTCAAACATACGCCAAATATTGTTATTCTGGGCTCTAAAAACTCGTCTAACTCCAGACATTTGCAAGAAACAGCGTTGAAAGCCGGTGCGCAAAACGCATGGTTGGCAGATGATGCCTCTGAACTTGACTGGGACAAAATTAATACCTTTTCTTCGCTCGGGATTAGTGCCGGTGCATCGGCCCCTGAATATTTGGTGGAAGATTTGCTCCAAGAATTAGCAAAGCGTTATCACAATATTAACAAAAAATATGTAACCATAGCCAAAGAAAATATTAATTTCAAACTCTAACCGATTTTTTTAAGGAGAAGATTAATGTCACGCGCCGAAGATATTTTTCAAAAGCTGATTTATTTCGGCGAAGATGCCATTGATGAGTATATTCAAAACCTGCAAACCGAAGAGTTGTTCTTGGACTTTAAGCAAGCTATATCTGTGGGCAAAAACGGCACAACTCTGCATAAAGACGACCGCAAGAATCTGGCAAAATGTATTTCTGGTTTCGGTAACTCCGAAGGCGGGGTGATTATTTGGGGTGTGGAGTGCTCCAGAGATATGGATATCGGTGATGTGGCTAAGGCTAAAGTTAAGGTGCAAAACGTGCATCGGTTTTTGAGCTGGCTTGAAAATGCCATTTCCGGCTGCACTATTCCCAGTCACAACAAAGTCCGCAATCATATTATCAGTGTTGATGAAAACGGTGATGGTTTTATTGCCACTTATATTCCCAAATGTGAGGTGGCGCCGTTGATGTCAACCGTTGGCAATAACTTTTACATTCGCTCTGGCTCAAATAATGTTCCGGCTCCTTATTCGGTAATCGCTGGAATGTTTGGAAGACGTCCGCAGCCTAATGTCGAGCTGCTGATTCAAGATAAGAAATTAGAAGTTTTGGATAATGTGGATGAAGATATGCTTTATCCTAAAAGCATTGATAACCCGCCTGAAAAATATGTTAAAATCAGCTTTACCATTCGGGGGCAAAATGACAGCAATGTGATTGCACGAGAGTTGTATCTTTCTTGTGCGGCAACGGAAATCGGCGGCGAATATAACAAGGTTCGTTTTTTGAACTATAATCAGATGGATTCAATTCAAGGCATTGAGGGGCAACTCAATATCATCACTCGCCCGGAGTTAAGGCTTCCGCCAAGGGGAATTATTCGCTTTACTAATGTGGATATTATCCTCTCGCCTTATATTGATGAAGATTTTCTCTTTGATGGAGTTATCGGTGCTGACCATGCCGCCCCAAAAAACTTTAGGCTTTATATTCCTAAGAATAAACTCCGCTCCTTTGTGGCAAAAGCTCTCAAAGAAGATGAAGAAGAAGCGCATCTCTTGGCGCATGAATTTTTCAGAGAATTTATGATTGGAGAAGAATAATCATGGCCAGAGTTGAGATTTTTACTGACGGGGCATGTTCAGGTAACCCCGGCCCCGGTGGTTGGGGTGTGATTTTGCGCTGCAAAGATGTGGAAAAAGAACTCAGCGGCGGTGAGGCGCAAACCACCAATAATCGGATGGAACTGACCGCAGTGATTGAGGCGCTCAAGGCATTGAAGAGCCAATGTGTTATCACGCTTTATACCGACAGCAAATATGTGATGGACGGCGTGAATAAATGGCTGCCGAATTGGAAGAAAAATAACTGGAAGACCTCTAATAAAAAATCTGCCGTGAAAAATATTGAGCTCTGGCAAGAGCTGGATGAATTGGTCTCCCGCCATGAGATTATTTGGATTTGGGTGAAAGGTCATGCCGGACATCCCGAAAATGAAAGAGTTGACAAACTCGCCCGCGACGAATCTTTGAAATTCAGAAAAGAGTAGTTTTATTTTGTTTTAACAAAAAGTCCCCGTGAAAACGGGGACTTTTTTGCTGTTGAAGCCGGGATTAATATTTAACTACCGGACGAACGTAGCCAGTGTATGTGTCCTTAAAGTAGCCGTACTTACTACCATTAGTCATGGTCAATACCCATGCACTGCCACTATTATACTCGGTAGAGGACCAATAATAATTCTCCTGTAAATTGCTGGCTCCCTGAGAGGTCAATAATGTCAACGAATTATTTATCACACTCTTAAAGCTATAGATTGTATTCAAATCTCTCATGCTTGGCAAAAACCACTTCCCTCTTTGGCAAAAATCTTTACTACAACCAATTATTTGATAACTATTTACTGCATTGGCTGCGTAGGTTGTACCATTGCATGTACTCGCTAATATCGCATTTGTATTCGCTCTGCCGTTTGTTCCGCAGGTTGTAATAGCAGTACTTTTATCCGTACAATTTTCCAAATTCGGTGTATCGCAATAACTACTTGACCAATATATATACTCTTTTCCCGGACTGCCGTCATTTTTGACATCTGTCAGGGCTACAGCTAAGCGGTTTTCAACATCAAACACCACGCCTACTGGAGTTTTGGAAGAAAGTACTTCATTTGAAATAGTGCCATCTCCATAAACAATCGAACCAACTTTAATGGCTTGCACGCAAGAGTTTCCAGATTTTTCATAACCAGAGTTACAGCTCCAAGATTGGATTTTTGATGAACAATCCGAGAAATATGAGCAAGTTGCATTAGCAGGACAAGAGCTAATTACAGCAGTTCTTAAATCGCAAGGATTTACACAAGAGTTACCTGACTTAACAAAACCTGATTTACAACTCCAAGACTGAACCTTTGACTTACAATCAG
>CALXOP010000048.1 GCA_944390035.1 uncultured Alphaproteobacteria bacterium
GATGAGCAATGACATGGGCAAAAATGTTCTAAACAACATTTTGGAAGACTTAGAAGGTTTGATAAAAATCGATTCGGAGCCAAAAATGGAAGGCCGTCAAATGATGATGATGGTTTCTCCGGCATAAGAGAAAGATTCATTCATTTATGAGGGTGGAAATTCCACCCTTTTCTTTTATGGCGAAAGCTATGAACAACCCGTTTTTCATATAGAAAAAAACAATAAACCGTCATATATTAAGCCCTATATCAAAGGAGTGGACATGAAAGACGTAAAAGACCTAACCAAACATGAGGCTGAAATTGAGCTCAAGCGCATTGCGGAGGAAATGGCAAAATCAGACATTGCCTACTATCAAAACGACAATCCTTATTTAACTGATGCCGAGTACGATTCGCTCAAGAAAAGAAACGAGGAAATAGAAGCGCGTTTTCCTGAGCTCATTCGAGCTGACAGTCCCTCAAAAAAGGTTGGCGCCGCCATCAAAAGCGGATTCGGCAAAGTACCGCACCGTTTTCCGATGCTCTCTTTAGGTGATGTTTTCAGCATTGAAGAAGTGGATGATTTTATTTTAGGTGTCAAACGATTCTTAAACACCTCCAATGACATTATCTTTATGGCCGAACCCAAAATTGATGGTCTGTCTTTTTCGGCGCGGTATGAGCATGGTCGATTCGTTTTGGGTGCAACACGTGGTGACGGCACCACCGGCGAAAACATTACCGACAACTTGCGCACGATTGCCCAACTGCCGCAAACACTCCCCGCCGGAGTCCCTGATGTGTTAGAAGTAAGGGGTGAGGTTTATATGGCCAAAGAAGATTTTTTTGCCATTAATGAAAAATACCTTGCCGAAGGCAAAAAAGCCTTTGCCAACCCACGCAATGCCGCAGCCGGTTCTTTGCGCCAGCTTGATGCCAACATTACCAAGGAGCGCAAGCTCAGCATTTTTGCTTATACTTGGGGGGAAGTCTCACAAAGATGTTGGAACTCGCAAGCCGAATTTTTTGAACGTTTACGGGAGTGGGGCTTTCCGATTAACCCGTTAAATAAACTCTGCCACACGATTAAGGATGTTGAAGAATATTTTAATCACCTCATGGAGATTCGCGCCCAACTTTCTTATGATATTGACGGCATTGTCTATAAGGTTAACGACATTGCCTTGCAAGAGCGCCTTGGCTTTTTGACCCGCACACCACGCTGGGCGATTGCGCATAAATTTCCGGCCGAGCAAGCCCTCACCCGCATCAAAGCCATCCGCGTACAAGTCGGCCGCACCGGAGCTCTTACCCCGGTTGCCGACCTTGAGCCGATTAACGTCGGCGGAGTTATTGTCTCACATGCCACCTTGCATAATGAAGATGAAATCAAACGCAAAGACATCCGCGTCAACGATATGGTTGTGGTACAACGTGCCGGCGATGTAATCCCGCAAATTGTCAAAGTCATTTTGGAAAAGCGACCGGCGGATTCGCAAGAATTTATCTTTCCGCATACTTGTCCGGAATGCGGCGCACACGCGATTCGCGAAGAAGATGAAGCTGTCCGCCGTTGCACAGGCGGTCTCACTTGCCCGGCTCAAGCAATTGAGCGACTGATTCACTTTGTTTCTCGCGAAGGATTTAATATCGACGGCTTGGGTGATAAAATTATAGAAGATTTTTATCACGAGGGAATTTTACACTCTCCGGCAGATATTTTCACACTTGAGCAACGCAATGATGACGGTGACTTATTCTCTCATCAAAAGAACTCTGCCCTGCATTTGGAGTCGCGTGCCGGCTGGGGCAAAAAATCGGTTGAAAATTTATTTCAGGCCATCAATCAGCGGCGCCTTATTTCTTTGCCGCGGTTTATCTATGCTTTGGGGATTCGCCAGGTAGGAACGGCCACAGCCCGATTAATTGCACAGCATTATGGCAATTTTACACATTTTATGACGGATATGATAAATAAAGAAACCGCCAAATTAGTACAAATTGACGGCATCGGCGGCGCTATGGCCAAAGACATTGTCGAATTTTTTCAAGAAGAACATAATTTACAGACCATACACGACCTTTTGCAACAAGTCCGCATTGAAGACTATGAAGACAAAACCGACTACAACTCGCCCATTGCCGGCAAGACGATTGTTTTCACCGGCACATTAGAACGCATGGCCAGAGCCGAAGCCAAAGCCCAAGCCTTGAGTTTGGGAGCCAAAGTTGCAGGCTCTGTTTCCAAAAATACCGATTATGTCGTCATGGGGGCAGATGCCGGCTCCAAAGCCACCAAGGCCAAAGAACTGGGCATCACCATTTTGAGTGAAGAAGAATACCTCAATCTGATAAAAGCATAACATAAAAACCTCTGAAATCCTTTCAGAGGTTTTTATTCGTCAGATTTTATGGTTAACTATTACTTAAGTTATATCACAAAAAGCTCTATTCGGCAATCCTATTTTTGCCAAATTTGACAAAGTTCACAAAACTGAAACAATTATTCGGTATCCACTTCCAAAAAGAAGAAGTCAAACGACTTTGCCATATAGACATTGCCGAACATAATCAAAATAGCGCCCAAGCCAAGTTCAATCCAACTACTGTTGCCCAACAACAAGTCGAATCCGCTCACCACCAAGGCCAACACATTACAAACCAACGCCACCAGCCAAAAGCGCCAATAATTTCCTTTGGTTTTGCGCCATGCATTGCGTAACGACCCGCTCCGTCCAATCACCGAAGACACCCAAGCAAACATCGGACGATAAAAAATCAAAGGCGTCATAAAAAGCAACACCAGTTGGATGGCAATATCATAGATTTTATTTTCATCCACATATTGCTGAATAAACCCGATGGCATATTCATCCAACACATCAACCGGCAACCCCAAAAACAAAGGCAAAAAGGGCAAATAAGCCAGCACGGTAGCCAATGCCAATGTCAAAAACAAAATTTTGGTAGAAGGCACCATACTATCCACCACTTTTTTAGAAAAGAAATAAGGCTTGCGTCCAAAATAAAACCGAAAGAAAAAACAAGTAAACCAGTAATATGCCACACACCAAAACACAAACCAAATACTACCCAAGCCGCCCAAGAGCTTAAATCCGCATATGAGCAACAAAAAGTTAGCTAAAGCAAAAAGTCCAAAAACTCTTTTGTTGGTTTGCACATAATTCCACGCTTGCAACACGCAGTCCCATGCCGGAAAAATCTTAATTGTGTTATTTGTACTCATAAATTCTTACAACCTCATATTTCACAAGGAGGGTAAACATAAATCCATACATTGTCAATGCCATAAAGCTATTGCAATATAGAAAATTATTGCATAAAATACACTCTAAGGTTTACCAAATAAACAATACTTGCGCTATGGTTGACTGTGTTAGAATAAAATATTCACATGGGAGTGAACACGTATGAGTGAAGAAGAACTAACCAAATCCTATATTATCCGAACAGCAGCACAAAGTTTGGGCATATCTTTGCAACAAAGAAGAAGAGAGCTTGGATTAGGGTTAGATTCACTTTCACAAGAAACGAATATTCCGATTTCTTCAATTGATAAACTTGAATTAGGTTTAAGCAACAAACTCAATCATGCCATAAAATTAGCACTATATTATAATTGTGAAATCAAAATTGAATTAGTTTTACATTCACACAAATCTCATAAGTAGAATACAAAGATCATCCTCCCATCAAAGAATCTACCAGTTTTGGGGATTTCATAAATTTTTTGCGCCTTTTTTTCTTATGTTTTAATTTTGAAATTGCTTTAACTTTCGGTGTATAGGCTGTTTTTAAACTCACCTTACGACAATGTTCATCTATTTTTAAATATTTCAACCACTTTTCATCCAGTAATTGGCGCAGTAAACGGTTCCTAATTTTAAATGTTTTATAATGAACCATAAAACCCAAATAAGAATTAATACTGGCCACGGCTTGTCCGATAAATTCTGCAGTTGGTTTAGAATTATGTTCAATTTCTTTATTGAGCTGCATTATTTTGGCATAAAATTTTCCTTTAGTTCTATTTCCGATATATTCTCGATTAGGTTTAATGACAGCCCCAATAAATTTCACCCCCTTAGAATAATGTTGAAGATATATTTTTTTGGGATGGAGGGTTAAATTCAGCTCTGTTTTCATAAATTTTTTTAATTTCTCAATAAGTGCAATCAAAAATTTTTTATCCTGATGAATAATAACAAAATCATCAACATATCGACCATAATATTTTACGCCGCAAACTTCCGTCACAAATTTATCAAAAAAATTAAGATAGAAATTTGCAAAAATTTGTGAAGTTAAATTTCCGATAGGCAATCCTTTGTCTTTAGGGACAAAGAACAAACTTTTAGATTTCGGTAATCCATGCCAATCAGATTTTTTGCCTTTAATAAAACAATTATTTTCAGGATTATTAAAAATCACCTTATAAATCAACTCAACCAATAAGAATTTATCTTGTTCAAGATACTGAGCCAGCACAAATTCTCGTAACTTATGAAATAAAATTTTTTTATCAATACTCATAAAAAAAGACTGTATATCCATTTTAAGGATATAGCAGTCTTGAGTATAATTGACGGAACATTGGCGTACAAATTCCGCAATACGTTTAATGCCGAATTGAGTACCTTTCCCCTCACGACAGCTATAACTATCGACAATAAACTGTTGTTCAAACAAATGATTAAGTTTATTAATAATCAAATGATGAACGATTCTGTCTCGAAAATCAGCGGCAAAGACTTCCCTCTGAACCGGCTCAGTAACTATAAATGCAATAGATTTTCCGGGACTATAGGCTCGAGAGTTAATATCCTTCCAAAGCTCTATAAGATTATCCTCAAAATCCGCTTCAAACGCCAAAGCATTTATAGTTCTGCGTTTATTTTTTCGACAATCATAATAAGCTCGAAAAACTTCTTCTAATTCCACAGAACCATAATCAAGTTTATCAAAGAGTTCCAGTTGCATACAATCACTCATAAATATTTTTTATCAAATAAGCTAGAACCGGACGAACGTAGTTATTGTTGTTCTTATTGTTGTTGTTCCTATTACCATTATTCATATTCAATTTCCACGCATTGTTATTTGAATTCTCGGTAGAGGACCAAACCATCCGATATAAGCCACCCGTAAAGACATAACAGTTTGCACTGTCGGCGGCCCTTTTTTGATAAAAAAAATTGCTCACTCTTCACTATTTCAAACATAGAGAAGATTCCGGCATATTAAGAAATCTTGCTTTTATTTCGCCAAGAAGTTACTTGTTTTCCTATAGCATCAGTAAGTAAAGAAATTTCAGCCATTTTTTTTAAAGGTAAAATCTTTAAATCCACACACATACGAATTTCAAGTTTTAAGAGCTCAAAATCAGCCATAAAATTTTCCAAACACTCGACCTTGTTTTTAGCTTTATTTGCCCGATACAGATTACGAAAAAGGCACAAAGCATCACGTTTCATGTCTTGTCCCAAACTATATTTATATTCATGAGAAAACTTGCTGGTTACTTGAAAAATAGTAAGCAATAAATTATAGCTATCACGATAAATAGGCAATTCGCTACACAAAGCCATAGAAAGAAACAACCTCTTATTGTACAAAATCTCTTAACATAACCAATATTACTTATCAACGCAAAGTTGTCAAGCAATTCTAAAAAGAATTGCTTGACAACTTGTAGATTATTTTTTTATCGCCCCGCTAACGCGGGGACAAAAATAGGTAAATTGTTAAAAATTAAAAAGCTAGAACCGGACGAACGTAGAATTTGTAGTTCTTATTGCTGCCGTTCCTACCCCCATTATTCACATTCAACCTCCACGCACCGTTACCTGAATGCTCGGTAGAGGACCAATAATAGTCTTCAGCCAACTGTACTGCATTGACTTTCTGTAAAGATGCATTTACAACTGCCTTATTGTTATACAAAGTTTGAAGTTCCTTCATACTTGGCAAAAACCACTGTCCCTCAGCATACCAAACCTCATCCTGATAAACTGTACTTGGCTTATAACTGGTACAATATTTTGCCGCCGGATATCTTCCTGTTTTTCCGTTTGTTTTAACATAAGTCATGATTGCTGCTGTATTTTGCTTACCATTGGTTGAACACGAAAATGGATCCTGAGTACAATTCCCTAGAGATGGAATATCTACATTCTCCGTTGACCAATATAAACTCGTTTGGTCCAATGCTACAGCCAAATGGTTTGCATCATCAAAAACCACACCGATTGGCGTTTTGGTTTTAATCAGTTCGGTTGAAAAAGTTTTATCCGAATACATAATATCCCCGACATGCGCCACCGTATTGCCATCAACTTCTTCTTGGCTCAGGCAAAACATTTTGCTTTGGTCATGCGGGCATTTTAAGAATTTAACAGCATTACCGCAATCTGCCTCCGTCATCGTATAACCCAAATCTTCACATGACGGCGGCATCACACAAGTTTGCGCTTGCACT
>CALXOP010000049.1 GCA_944390035.1 uncultured Alphaproteobacteria bacterium
ATTTGGAAAAAAATGATGTCTTGTTTATTGATGAAATTCATCGTTTGAATCCGGCTATTGAAGAGGTGCTCTATTCGGCAATGGAGGATTTTCAGCTCGATTTGATTATCGGCGAAGGCCCTTCGGCTCGCTCAGTGCGAATCGATTTACAGCCGTTTACTTTGGTGGGAGCCACCACACGTTCCGGTTTACTCTCAACCCCATTAAGAGAACGTTTCGGCATTCCTTTGCGGTTGGATTTTTATAGTCCCGAAGAACTGAAAAAAATAGTGATGCGTGGGGCGCATTTGCTTGGTATGCCGATTTCGGAAGACGGGGCGATGGAAATTGCCAAACGTTCGCGCGGGACTCCTCGTGTGGCCGGACGTTTACTGCGCCGTGTGCGCGATTTCGGGGCTATGGCCGATGCAAGCGAAGTTGATAACAAAATTGCGGATTTGGCTTTGCGGCGTTTGGATGTTGATAAATACGGGCTTGATGCATTTGACAGGCGCTATCTGCAATGCATTGCCGTGAACTATGGCGGTGGACCGGTGGGCGCGGATACTTTGGCGGCCGCTTTGTCGGAAGAAAGAGACACCATTGAAGAAGTGATTGAGCCGTTTTTGCTTAAGCTCGGTTTTTTGCAAAGGACGCCGCGCGGACGTGTGATTTCGGATACGGGACGTGAATATCTCGGTTTGCCGAAAATCGGGCGCAATCGCAACACACCGCAACAATTTGATTTGCTCAAAATTATTGAAGAGGAAGAAGTCTAATGTATGAAGTAACTGCACCTCAGGGACAATTTTTCGGAAAAGTTTTTGCCTTTCCGGTCAGGGTTTATTATGAAGACACTGATGCCGGCGGAATCGTGTATTATGCCAATTATCTGCGCTTTGCCGAAAGAGCCAGAACCGAGCTTATTCGCACTTTGGGCTTTTGTCATAACGAAGGTTTGGAAGCCGAAGAAAAATGCGGCTTTACGGTTAGAAGTTGCTCAATCGACTATAAACTTCCGGCAATTTTAGATGATGTTTTGACTGTGACCTGCGAAGTAACTGAGGCCAAAGGGGCCTCGGCGGTTATGGTGCAAGAAGTTTGGCGTGGTGATGACTTGTTGGCATCTATTGAAGTCAAGCTCGCGTATGTGAATTTTGTGCGCAAGCGTCCGGTTCGCATTCCTGCAGAGCTGTTGGACAAACTCTCAAGCTTGTAAATTTTTCGCTTATGTACGCTTAATGTACACGGCGCTCAAAATTTTCGGCGCAGCAGAGTTGTCCATCAGCTCTGCAAAGTGGCGACAAACTCTCAAGCTTGTAAATTTGTCACTTATGTACGCTTATGTACACGGTGCTCAAAATTTTCGGCGCAGCAGAGTTGTCCATCAGCTCTGCAAAATGGCGGCAAACTCTCAAGCTTGTAAATTTCTCGCTTATTTTGTCTTGAACAAAACTTCACTTTTTTGTGAAAATGTGGTGATTAATTAATTGAATCTTTAATAATTTGTGCTAACTTGCGCTTAAATTTTATGCGCAACCTTTATTTATTTGCTGATAAGAGAGATACTATGGATACGGAAACTTTAACAAATGTGGCCTCAACCGCCGCTGAGCAAATGTCTATGTGGGATTTGGTTTGGGCCTCCGATATGGTGACCAAAGTGGTCATGATTGGTTTGATTGCCGCTTCGGTTTGGTCTTGGGCGATTATTATTGAAAAAATCGGAACCCTGCGCCAGGTCAAACAATTTACCAAAAGTTTTGAAGAAAAGTTTTGGTCAGGCGGTTCGTTGGACAGATTGTATGAATCTATCGGCAATCGCCCAAGAGACCCTATGTCGGCAATGTTTGTGGCCGCTATGAAAGAGTGGAAAAGAACCAATATTCTTAAGTCTAAAACCGATCGCGGCATTCGCGGTGTGTCTTTGCAACAACGTATTGAAAAAGCCATGATGGTTTCTATGGATAAAGAATTAGATGAGCTCGATACGCGTATGGGCTTTTTGGCATCAACCGGTTCGGTTGCACCGTTGGTTGGTTTGTTTGGTACGGTTTGGGGTATTATTAACAGTTTTAACGCCATTGCCGCAACTCAAAGCAACTCTTTGTCTGCTATGGCGCCTGGTATTGCCGAGGCTTTGTTTACAACCGCATTCGGTTTGATTGCCGCTATTCCGGCTGTGGTCGCTTATAACAAAATTTCTTCCGATATTGATCGCTTTGCCAAAAAGTTAGAAAATTTTATGGCTGAATTTTCCAGCATTTTGTCTCGGGAAATTGATGATACTGCCATTAAAGCCGATATGGCCGGAGAATAAACATGGGATATATTGTGCAACAACAGCAAGGAGGCCGCAGAGCATCACGCTATGTCAGTCGCCGCAATGCCGATATTAATATGACCAACCTGATGGATGTGATGATGGTGTTGTTGGTGGTGTTTATGGTGGCCGCTCCGTTGATGACATCAGGTATTGCTCTTGATTTGCCAAAAGTCGGGGGTAAAGCCTTAAACGGGGAAGATACATCTGTCAACATCAGTGTGGATAAAGAAGGCTATTATTACATCGGTAAGACGGAAGTTCCGGCGGATGAGATTGTTGCAAAATTGCAAGCTATTCGCGGCGAAAATTCCACTTTGAGTGTGACCATTTCGGGTGATACCGGTGCGGAATACGGTCGCGTTATCGGCTTGATGGCTTTGCTTAAAGAGGCCGGCTTTGACAAGGTCGGGTTGAAAACCGAACCGCAACCTTATAGCGAAAAGAAGAAAAAATAAACTCATGAAACAGGCATTATACAAATCTATCGCTCTGCACTTGGTGGCGTTGTTGCTAATGGTGGTTGACTTACCACTCTTTTGGCATAATAAAACGACACTTAATCAAGTGCCGATTATTGTGGATTTGAATAATGTGAAAATCTCGGAAATGACCAATCTTCCGCCTAAGGCCAAAATGGGTAAAGAAGATAAAGCCGCCAGTCGGGTTAAGCGCAAAATTGAAAATAATTATACCAAAGAAGAACCAAAGAAAAATGATAAGCGCGAGGTGGCTGAAGAGCAAGATGAGACTCCTGCTCCCAAAGAGGTTAAGGCTGAAGAGCCAAAGCAAGATTATTTGGTAGCACCACAGCCTAAAAAACCGGTGAAGAAGGTTAAGAAAAAAACTGTGCCCGTTCCGCAGGCTAAGCCAAAACCAAAAGTTAAACCCAAACCAGAGCCCAAAAAAGAAGAAAAACAACCAGAAAAAGGCAAGCCAAAACTGGCTAACCCGTTAAAGAGTTTATTGGCGTCGGTTGATGCCTTGGAAAAAGAAGTCGGCAATACCTCGCAGACTGCAACCATCAAAGAAGGAACCGAAGTTAATAATATGGGTATTGAAGGCGGTACCGGCGGTTCTTATTTCAGCGAATTGTCAATTTCTGAAATTGATGCTATTGCCGGACGCTTGCGCGCTTGTTGGAACCTTGACCCTGGGGCAATGGGTGTGAAAGATATGGTGGTTGAAATTCGCGCCTTCTTGAACAAGGACGGAAGTGTGCGCAAGGTGGATATTTTGGACAGCAGCCGCTATAATTCGGATACGCATTTCCGTTCCGTTGCAGATAGTGCGCGCAGAGCCGTTTATATTTGCGCTCCTTATTCAATCTTTGCAGAGAAATATGCAAATGATTATGATAAATGGAACACCATGTTGCTCCGCTTTAATCCGTTGGATGCATCAATTAATTAATCTGTTGTAAGAAAATCAAAAAGAATAAAGCTATTTGACTTGTTGGGCTTTAATCAACAAGTCAATGGCTTTATCAACCAAATCTAAAAATTCTTTATTATAAGGTTTGAGTTTAT
Organism: uncultured Alphaproteobacteria bacterium; assembly: GCA_944390035.1. Classification (GTDB taxonomy): domain Bacteria; phylum Pseudomonadota; class Alphaproteobacteria; order RF32; family CAG-239; genus Scatocola. Next base: position 3,832 of record CALXOP010000049.1, read on the forward strand.
TACTTATATCTTCAATCTTTTTACGGGTGATTTTATCTTGTGCTTGAATGGCCGAAAATTCAAATAATTCTACCATGGAAATATCCAGCTTTTCGGCAATTTTTTGTAAGGTTTCAATTTTGGGAGAAATCTTGCCCAATTCGATATAAGAGATTGTATTCATAGACATATCCATATCAAAGGCAAGATCGAGCTGACTGATGCCTTTGGCTTTTCGGAGTTCTCGGATACGTTTTCCAAGCAAAATTGCAAAATTGTCGTTTGTCATACCCGCATATTCCTATTTTATTATGAATCTTAATACATCATAAATTTGTAATTTTGTGTCTTGACTCATTTAAATTACTAATATATTATTAATTTAGAGCTGAGTAATTAGAAAAATTAATATTAAATTGTGAATTTTAACTGATTACAACTCAAGTGATGGAAAGATGGAAACGTTATACTGAACCAAACCTAAATAATACACCTTGTTTTCCATCTTTCCTTAGTATTTTGTGAAGGAGGTTAGAGATGAAAGAAATTCAGCGTTTTTTGTGTCTAGGTATTTTTTTATCTTTACTTCCTTTAGAGCTTCAAGCAAGTGTTCAATTCATTACCGGTGGTGGAAATCTTGATTTTGGAAATGTAGATTTTGCAGACCCGACGATTGAACAGTGCAAAAAAGAAGGCTACAGCCTGACAAATTGCGGCGGAGGCTTATTACCCGGTTTCAAATGTCCATACAATTCAGCTTATTTTGATAAATGTTGCGATAGTCGTTACAAATATGACAAAAGTGCTTGTTCATATCCTAATACCGTCAGCGGTGATAGCTGTGGCGGTAAATATATGTGCTATTGCGACAGAAGTTTGTATCCGGTCACGGGGTGTACATCACCGCAAGTGCCGGAAGGAACGGGTTGCGTGGAAGAGGGCGTAACTTATTACAGCAAATGTGTTTGCCCCAGCAATTATAATCAAAAATGTGACGGACAAAATCAACAAGGTGTGGGCACGGGCTGTACGCAAAACGGCGTGACCTATTATACCTCGTGCCAATGCAAGAGCGGCTACAATATGACTTGCTCAGATTTGGGACCGGCTACGCCAAGTAATTACTGCCTGATGAACGGAACAAAATATTACAATAGTTGCAAAACTTGTGAAAACAAATGCTCTCTTGTCAGCTGTCCGGCGGGTAATGTGTGTGAATATGAAGATTGCTCACAAAAGTACTGCGTAACGGGTTGCGCGGTTGGCTATAAGGATTTGAATAATTATTGGTGCAACGGTGCAATGCGTTGTTGGTTTAAGTAAGTAAAAGGAGAAAGACCATGATGAAGAAAAATGTATTAATTGCAGGAGCAATGCTGTTGATGATAACCGCTTTCTCCGTTAGCACAGTGCAAGCGCAAACTTGTGTGATGCCGCCGTCATGTGAAGATTTGGGTTATACGATGACGGAGGCAGATTGCGGTAATGCTGTTAAATTCTTAAAATGCCCGCATGACCAAAGCAAAATGTTTTGC
>CALXOP010000050.1 GCA_944390035.1 uncultured Alphaproteobacteria bacterium
TTTTGTATGGTGCGGCCGAGAAGACTTGAACTTCCAAGAGCTTAGCTCATAACGACCTCAACGTTACGCGTCTACCAATTTCGCCACGGCCGCAATAACAAAAACAAGATTGATTTAAACTAACTAAAATAATTAATCAAGTACTTTTTGCAAAATTTCACATTTTTTCACAAAAATCCTTGTGTAAAATATCGCCTAGTCCCCGCAATTCAGACCTAAACCGTCATTTGCATAATTTCTTTATAAGCCTTAATGGCCGTATCTCTGACCGCCACAACCGTTTCCAAAGCCATTTCGGCATTAGCCACAGCCAAAACCACATCTTGAATATCAGCTTTTCCGGCAATACCCTGCATAGAGAGATTTTCTGCCTTTTTGTTAATATCGACGGCATTGGTCAAAGCATTTTCTACCATAGCCTGAAAATCGGATTGCCCGGAAGAAACCTGAGTCTTTTCTTCCACCGGCATTTTTGCGCCGATACGGCTCAGGGCTTGTTGATAAGCATTTAGCGCACTAGAAATATTATTTGTCATTTAAATCCCCATTTATCACTTCAATAAATCTAATACTTTTGAATTCATATCTCTTGCAGTTTGCATCATATTCAAATTAGCATCATAACTGCGTTGAGCCTCTTTCATATCCATCATTTCAATCAACGGATTGACATTAGGCTGAGCCACATACCCTTGAGCATTTGCCAACGGATTATTCGGCTCATATTTTAGTGGAAATTCGGATTCATCTTTCACCACTTTATCCACTTTCACCATTCTGGCGCCGGTTTCTTTATCAATATAGTCCTTAAAAGTGACCACCTGACGACGATACGGATCTTCTCCGGGACGAACCCCGACCGAGTCGGCATTAGCCATATTTTCAGAAATAACGCGTAACCTTTCGGCTTGCGCTTTCATCCCTGATACGGCAATATCTGCACTGACTGATAAATTTCCGGCCATATTCTATCCCTTAGGCATTAATTTTTGTGTTTGCGGTTTGCAGCATGGTTTTATACTTGCCATAAATCGTCAACACGCGGTTATAGTCACTTTTGGTCTTGCTGGCTTCGTTCATTTGGTCTTCCAAAACAACGCCGTTACCGTCAATCGTCAAAGCGGTATCTGACTTTGGTGTATAGAGTCGAAATCCGCCATTACGACTGGGCAACCCGCTCAAATGCTTTTCGTTGGTGACCGTCATAGGCAACGAAGTCCGCAAAACATTAGCAAAACTTGGTTTTTCTAAATCCTGAGGAAGATAATGAGGCGTATTGGCATTGGCAATATTCGTTGCCAAAACCTTTTGACGCTCCGTCAAATAGGCCATTTCCGTATTAGCCACATTAAAAATAGAAAGATTATTCAAATCCATCTACATATCTCCCCTATATGCAACAGGTTACGTTCCCCAACATAACCGAACAGATGCAATCTTTGTGCCAAATTAAAAAACGTTGCAATTCCTAAAAAGGCATCTTACAATAAATAAAAACATTGTTAAGAGATTGCTCATGTCTGAAACCAATAATAACAAAAGCTTTGATAAAAACAACGCCGAGGAAAGGTTATCCCCAGATTATGCGGTTGCCTTGGGCTATGACCCGAGCAAACACGATGCGCCGACGGTTTTGGCCAAAGGACAAGGCGAGATTGCGCAAAAAATAATTCAAATTGCCATTGATGAAGGTATTGAGATTCATCAAGATGCGGATTTGATACAAATTCTCAAAGCGGTGGATATTGATAGCGAAATTCCGATAGAAGCCTTTGCCGCGGTGGCAGAAATCATTTCCTATATCTATAAAGCCAACAACACCACCCTGCCCGACAATTAAAAAAAATCCCTCGTCTTTTTAAGACAAGGGATTTGTTAGGGGCATAAGTCAATTAATCATAGAAAAATTTCTTATCTCCGGGCAAGGCCAGCTCAAAATTTTTCCATTGTGCGAGATTAAGGCGGAGAACTTGTAACGCCTTATCTACCATAATCACATAGATAAATTTATTATCGACGCCCAAAACCCAGTAGGGTCGGTTAAACCAATAGGCAGCAACCGGTTGCAAGTATGAGCTGATTTTCTTGCTTTCTTTTGGATGGCTCTGCAAAAATACTTTCCATATCTCAGCGGCCTTTTTGATACTCGTCCACTCTCTTGGCCTTGGATTCATCCATCCTCCGTCAATCAAGCTCCAATAAGATTGAGAATACTCATCATAGCAAACAGCTTCTTTCGGCAAGTGAGCAAAAAATAATCCGCCCACTTCAATAAAGCCATTTTCCGGATGTGTCAGCGAAAAGAACCAAGTCTTTTTAGCTTTTCTGTTCCGACAAGCATAGCCCAGACCAAAATCTTTGCCACCGTTAACGGCACGCAAATTTTGTTCCAGACCATATTCGCCCATCTGAATTCGCCACCAAATTTGGGCAAATTCTCTATCCAGGGTCCGTCCTTTAAGAACATTATAAAGAACAAAGCTGTTTTTTTCATCCAACTCACAAAAGAGCTGACCGTAACAAGTAAGTTTACTTTCCGATTTTTGAACCCTCACAAAGCAAGGCAAAAAATGCGCTTGTTTTTTGGCTAAATTCCAAACCACGGAGAGTGTTTCTCCATCTTCTGTTTGATAGCGAAAAACCAAGACCAAGGGCTTATCATCTTTTGGTGTACCCTTAAAATGATAACTTCCCCATGCCGTATCAACCAAATCGGACTTTTTCAATTCTTTTGAGAAAATATCCCTATTTGCCGCCACCAAATCATTGAAATTAAAATTTTTTTCCATAATGAAATGAATTTAAAATGGTTAATAAATAAAAAATAATAAAATTTTGTCCAAATGTTACACTCTAACCGCCAAAAGTCAAGTCTTTTAATAACACAAAAGTCCTTTACCTCTTTTGAGATAAAGGACTTGATAATGCTTACTCCGCAAAGAACAATCTTCGACAAACATCAAACCGAGATGCTGCCGAATATGGTAAGAGCTGCCCGTTTGTCATATTAAATACTTGCACTTCTCCTTTTTCTTGACACCAATACAGCCCCGGATACAGAGTATGTAGTTTCATTTTTTGCAAAATCAGATTCACCTCATCATAATGAGCTTTTAACTCCTGCAGCATGTCGGCATTAGGAAGTTGCCACTGCGGTGAATTAACATATTCCTTTGTTTTGCGACGGATAAAATCATCGACATCAATCTGCCAATAATTTTTAGCCGCAACATAGCATGTATCCAGCTTAATGGCCTCCAAGCGCACATTCGGACAAAATCTGTCAGCTTCGCTCAAAAATTTTTGTGTTGCGTCGTCAATACTATAAACAACTCGCAACGGCAATTTATCTGTAGGAATTAAATCCGCCAACACATTTTTTACCATATCGGCATCAAAATCAAGAGCAGCCAAAATTTCAGCCACCTCTTGCAACTTTACTTGTTTATGCATAATTAATAAAATTAAGGGTTAATAAATAAAAAATAATCAAATTTTGTCTAAGAGTACACCCATAACTCCAAATGTCAAGCCTAATATTTTTCTAAAACACAAACAAAAAAGCCGTCAGTCTGCGTTGTCAAAGGATTAAGTTTGAGCCAAAAATCATTTTGTCCCGGATACCTACAATCTAATTTTTCTTCCCACAGTCGATGCATATTAAGAGGATGCACATGACTATCATGTTTTGAGAGAAAATAATTGATTATATTTTCATTTTCATCTTCCAAAATCGAGCAAGTTATATAAACAATTCTTCCCCCGATTTTGGTATGATTATATGCAATTTCAAGGATTTCCTTTTGTGTTTTGTTGAGTTCGTTTAATTTTTCTTCATTTAAGCGATATTTAGCATCGGGACTGCGCCGCCAAGTTCCCGTACCCGAACAAGGCGCATCCACAACAAACCGATCATAATCCTTATCAACAAGTGTTTTAACAATTTCCAAATTAGTCACGCCCAAGCGTTTCGCACGCTCTTTCACTGCCACCAAGCGTCCCCAATTAATATCATGAATATGAATTTTTCCTTGATTATGCATCAAAAACGACATGGTCAAACTCTTACCGCCCGCACCGCAACAATAATCAATCGTTTTGTGTTGCGGATTAACATCAGCCAAAATTGCCGCCAACTGCGAGGCTTCATCCTGAACTTCAACCTCACCTTCCTTGTAGGCAATACAATTATTAAGATTAACTCTCTCGCTGGAGCGGAGGCCAATCGGCGAATAAGGCGTCGGCGTAAACCACAATCCTTCGGCTTGGAGTTTTGCAGCCTCCACGGCGCGCGTGTTTTTATTAATACGCAAATCAGCCGTTGCCGGTTCATTAAGAGCTTTCAACAAATCCATATTTTTAATTTTTTGAAACAACCAATCCGGACATTCCGCTTCAACCGCAGCCGGATAAACTTCCTCATTTGGGTTTTGGAGCCAAATTTTTTCTTCCTTACTTAGAGGTGCAAGTGCATAATCCCCACAGCAAATCACATCTAAATCTTCATCTCGCAGATAAGTGAGCAAAATTTTTCTTGGCTCCTCAGAACCGGCATCAAAAGTCAACTTGCGGCGATTACGAATAATCTTCCACACCGTATCACAAATAAACTTTCTATCTTTTGAGCCGATATATTTGCGTTCTCTGACATAAGAATTGATGATAATATCGGCTGGAGCCTTATCTTGAAAAATTTCCGAAATCAGCTCCAAAACCGCCTGATACTGCGCTCCTTTTTGCATAAGTTTATTCTTTCCTCAATAATTACACACCCGAAACCACCAAATTTTTAACCAACAACGACGGCGCCGCACAAGCTGACTTTGACAAATCCAAATCATCTCCGAGCATTTCAATATTTTTAAGCAAATCAAAAATATTTCCAGCAATAGTAAATTGATTAAGAGCTTTTGTGAGTTTACCATTTTCGACGGCAAAACCTTCCGCTCCCAAAGAAAACTCACCCGAAGTCTCATTACATCCAACGCGCAATCCGTTTAAAATGTCAATATAAACACCGTTATTCAAATGCTGAAGCAACTCTTCTTTTGAACTATTGCCGTTTTTGATATACAAGTTAAAAAATATCGGTCGTAAACCACCACTGCCGTTACCGGTTGTTTGAGTTTTGTGCTTATCAGCCAAGGCCATACCATACACAAATTTTTTTAACACCCCGTCTTTAACCAGTTCTTTGTAGCAGGTCGGCACACCTTCATTGTCAAAAGCAGCCGTTGCCAAGCCCCCTTCAAGCCAAGGATCATCAACAATCGTCACTATATCTGAGGCTATCTTTTCACCGATTTTGCCTTTCAGTTTTGTAATTCCGGCATCCAAATTAAAGCTTGAGAAAATATTGCGAAAGACCGCTAACAAATCACCTGCAACTTCATGGTTAAAAATCACATTACATTTTTGCGATTTACAGTCTTTGGCATCAAGGCGAGATACCACCCGCGGAACAACTTTTTCAATTATGGTTTTGGGGTTAAAGTCCTCTTCTTTGTTAAAGCAAACGCCCTCACTATCGGTTTTAATCACCTCACCTTCTTTAGCACTCAAATAAATTGAAGCAAAAGCATAATTTTTTTCTTTCTCCAACTTCAGTCCCAAAGAATTGCGAATAAGCAACCGAGAGTATCCTTCTTTATAAATGGTATGAATAACTTTATTAATACGTTTATCCGCCTCATAAGCCGCTTTTTCCAAAGTTTTCAGATAACCGATTTTATCCAACTGCGCTAATTGGGGTAACGGCTTATAAGGTTTAACTTTATGGTAATCGCCTTTTCCGTCATAAAGAAAAAACGTTTCATCCGTATCAATCGACAAAGCATTGCTCAAAGCCTCTTCAACGATGAGCGGAATTTTGTTTTCATCCAAATCGGTTGTATCAAAACGACCTCTTTTGCCGTTTTGTACCACAATCACTGCCACGCTTTGCGAGGCGTTGTCACGCGCTTCACAAACTTTTTGTTCAAAAACTTTCAAAACACGGTTATTTTCCTGAAAATAACGGATTTCATAGTTAGCAATATTTTTGCTCTGGCAAAAAGCCTCTAATTTTTGCAAATAGTTTTCAATCATGCCTTTTGCCCTCCGACAGTCATTTCACTTACTTTTAAGGTAGGAACACCTTTTCCAATCGGCACCCAACCGGATACGGAGCCGCATCTGCCCGGTCCGCTATATCCCAAATCATTCCCGACCATCACAATATTTTGCAACAATTCCGCTCCTGTTCCGATGAGTTTAGCCCCTTTCAAAGGTGTGGTGAGCTTGCCGTTTTCAATCAAATAAGCTCTTTTCATCGAAAAATTAAATTCTCCGCTTTGAGGCTGAACCGAACCCCCGCTAATTTGCGCCACATAAATACCATAATCGGTAGAAGCCAAAATTTCTTTGGGGTTATCAGGCCCATTATCCACAAAGGTATTATTCATACGTGATGTCGGCACAAAAGTATAATCTTGGCGACGCGAACTTCCCGTTGGTTTCATCCCCATCTTGCGGCCATTAAACTTATCAATCAAATAGCCTTGCAAAATTCCGTTCTTAATCAACACATTACGTTGTGTTTTTTCACCCTCGTCATCAATATTTGTCGAACCCCAGGAATTGGGCAAAGTGCCGTCATCAATAAGTGTAACTTTTTCATTAGCAACTTGTTCACCCAAACGATTGGCAAATACCGAAGCATTTTTTGCCACACAGGTTGCCTCCAACGAATGCCCGCACGCCTCATGAATCAAAACACCGCCGACATGTGGGTCAAGCACCACCGGCATTTTGCCGATAGGACAATTTTGTGCCCCAAGCATTTCCACACAATTTTTGGCCAAGATTTCGGCTTTTTCTTCTGCTGTTGCAATATCAAAAATCTCGCAACCGCACATTCCGCCGACGTTCACACAATCCGAAAACTTTTCACTTCCGTTTTCGGCCACACCAATCAAGCCGTAAATGGCATAATTTCTGTCATCTTCTACCAAACGCCCTTCACTGTTGGCAATCAAAATGTGGCGCTGTTTTTGCTGGAGACCAATATCCACACGCGAAATAAACGAGCTCGTTTGATAGATTTTATCCGATGCCTGCCGCATAAAATCAATCAAATCACCATGCGATTTGCTAAACAGGGCTTCTTTCACAAAATGTTTATTTTCCACATCTTGGCGCACCAAATTCACCGAAGAAATGAGCTTTTTGTCATTAAGCGCTAAAGAGGCTCTCTTTGCAGCAGCCATCAGTCCTTGTTCGGATAAATCATTGGTATAAGCATAAGCCGTAAAATCGCCCTTAAACAAGCGTATTCCGGCACCGTTTTCCAAGTCCGATGAAATTGAGTGAACTTTTCCCGCTCCCATCGAAAAATTTAAATCTCTGCCTTGCTCCACAAACAATTCGGCAAAATCGGCACCGGTTTCACTGGCCCTAAGCAAAACTCTTTCAATAACGGATTTTTCCATTTTTCCTCACAAACAAAGTCTCAAAAATTTAGGCTTGTTCTCGTCCCTTAAACCCTTCGGCCACCAAATATTCCTCAGGCGAGCCTGAGCGACTGGCATCTGGTTTGCAGTGGCTGACTTTTTTGAAATTCTTTTTAATGTCGGCCAAAAGACCGGCCTCAGCACCGCCCTTAAACACTTTGGCAATAAAAATTCCGCCCTCAGCCAACACATCTTTGGCAAAATCATAGGCAATTTCAACCAAAGCAATGGTGCGTAGATGGTCGGTTTGTTGGTGTCCGGTCGTGTTTGCCGCCATATCGCTCATCACAATATCAGCCTCACCATCAAGCAGGGCTTTTAACTTATCGGCGGCATCGTCTTGTGTAAAATCTTGCTGAATAAGGGTTGCCCCTTCAATCGGCTGAGTTTCCAAAATATCAATTCCGACCACTTTGCCCAAGCCCTTATTGCGCATCACGGCCACTTGCGTCCAGCCACCGGGGGCGCAACCCAAATCAACAATGCGTTTTCCTTTGCCCAAAAATTTATATTTTTCATCTAATTGAATGAGTTTAAAGGCCGCTCTCGAACGATAGCCCAATCTTTTAGATTCGGCGACATAGGGGTCGTTTAATTGTCTTGCCAACCATTTGTTGGAAGACTTGTCACGATATTTTGAGGTCTTAACTTTAACGCTGAGTTGATGTCTGCCACGCACTTCTTTGGCGGATTTTGTTAACTTACCCATTTTTGTTTTCCTCCGTCAATTCAGCAATAATTCCATCTTTGGCACTTTTGAGCGAGGCAATAAGCTCGTCAATCTCAAGAGCATCATAAATCGTTTTGAAAATGACCGCCGCCGCCACAAACACCGATGCTCTTTTTTGCCCGATATAAGGCGATTGCGCTCTCTCTTCGCGATTCATTTTATAAATTTGAGCAATAACCTTATCCATATCCTCACGTTTTAAGATTTGCCCATCCTCATTTTCACGCACATATTCTCCCCGATTGTGAATCCAGGCCGACAAGCGCAAAGGCGAGCTGGATGTGGCTACAAAACAGCATTTGTCTTTATAGGCAAGGTAGTTAGAATTTTTAATAAAATCATCGCAATAGGCTTTAACGGCCGTTTTTAATTCAAGAGCCTTTGCGGACACATATTCTTCTTCCAACCCAAAGGCTTCGGATGCGTTTCTTGCGCCCCAAGGAATAGAAATCGTATAAAGAATTTTTTGTGCTTTATCATTGGTTGCCAGCGTAATTTCGGTTGAACCGCCACCCAAATCATAGACCACCACATAAGGAGCCCTACCCAAAGAATTCATAATGGCACCTTTAAGGTTGAGCCTGGCTTCTTCCACCCCGTCAATCACCTCAAGTCGAATGCCGCATTTTTCTTCAACATTTTTCACAAATTCCGCACCGTTAGCAGCCATCCGACAAGCTGCTGTTGCAATTGTCCTCACCTTAACGCAATTATATTCTTTAATTTTTTGCGCAAAATCTTGCAAAGCATCATAGCCTCGTTCCATTGCTTGTTCGGTAAAGCGCATATTGGCATACATTTTTTCGCCCAAGCGCACATTTTGCGTATCGGAATATACTGTGTTTTGGTTTTCATCGGCAATCAACAAGCGACAAGAGTTTGTTCCCAAGTCAATTGCCGCAAAAGTTTTATCTGTCATTGGCAACGGCTCCGTTTTGGTTAATCAAAGATTGCTGTTCGGTTTTCTTTTTAGTGTTCCAGTTTTTACCGCGATTATACGGGTGTCGGCTATGTTTCTTTTTATGATGCGGGTTAACCGGATGATATTCTTGTGCATGCATCATATCAAGCAAGATTCCTTCACGAATGCCTCTATCAGCCACGGTAATTTCCTCAATCGGCCAAAAAGTGCACAACGCCTCTATTATTGCACATCCGGCCATGGTCAAATCAGCTTTTTGCGCGCCGATACAAGGGTGTTTTTTGCGTCCCTCATCGCCTAAACGTTTAATTTTACTGATTGTTCTGTCAATATCCTGACGAGAAATTGAAATACCGTCCACGGCCGAACGATTATAGCGAGAAAGATTCAAATGCACGGCACCCAAAACCGTAACCGTGCCTGACGTCCCGATAACTTGAATTTCTTGATTACGAATTGCCTCACTGATATGATATTTATCTTCAAATTCTTGCAAAATTTTATGCGTCCGCTCAATAATTGTATCATAAGCGAGCTGGGTCATATCTTGCTCGGGAAAGGCCTCCGAAATTGTCACCACGCCATATGGCAAAGAGACAAAACCTTCAATAAAAGTTTTGCCCGAATTGGTAACTCTGGCCAACGAAATTTCGGTCGAACCGCCGCCAATATCAAACACCAGTGTTCGTTTAATATTCCTGCTCAACAGAGGAATACAGCCCACAACGGCCAAACGAGATTCCTCTTTTGAGGAAATGATTTCCAAATTAAGGCCGGTTTCGCGTTTAACCAACTCTAAGAATTCCGGACAATTTTTCGCTCTTCTGCAAGCAGCCGTTGCCACAAAGCGCGAGCGATAGATGGGAGCATATTCATTAATCACACCGGCACAAACTTTCAAGGCGGCGACTGTGCGTTTGATAGCCACGCGTGAGAGTTCGTTGTCTTGAATAATTCCCTCACCTAAGCGTGTGATTTTAGAAAAAGTTTCCACCACGCGAAAAGCCGTAGGCGTAGGTGTTGCAATCACCAAGCGACAAGAGTTTGTTCCCAAGTCGATGGCGGCAAAAATTTTTTGCCCTTGAGGATTGGTATTAGCGGGACCTTTTGTTTTATTTTTATAGTTCTTGCGGTACCATTTTTGCATTTTCTTACTATTTCTGCTAAAATTCTCTAAATTGAATTAGTTATAA
>CALXOP010000051.1 GCA_944390035.1 uncultured Alphaproteobacteria bacterium
GATAGGAGTATCGGTGCTTGCGCTCACTGCAATAGGAGGCGTAAGTGAAAATAATTTTATTTCAGATAATCAATCGGGAGTGCATTCACAATACACGCACTTCGTAAGAACCAGTCTAAACCAAACCTTTGAATCTTTGTCGAGGGCAAGCCTAGCAATAGGCTTGCCTAATCGTGCAAACTATCAGACGGCAGGGGTTCACTTTATTGTTGGCGACCAAGGAACCGACTTTGGTAATGATGATGCCAAGAATAATGACTTTTCTGATCCATCGGGTGAAAACTGTAAACGCCTTGGCTATTCAGTAACATCTTGCGCATCGGGTTTATTTAATAGTGCATGTCCTTATAATGATAAAATCTATGACAGATGTTGCGATGTAACATATAAATATACATCTTCAACTTGTTCAAGCCCTAAAAAACTTAGTTCTGATATATGTGGCGGTAAATATCGTTGCTATTGTGATACCACAACTTATCCTTATGCGTCATGTAATTCTCCGCAAATAAAAGGAAATTCTTGCACGGATGATACAGGCACTCGTTATGTGACTTGTACCTGCCCAAGCGGTGTAGCAACTCCATATGGATGTGAAACGTATTATGCATCTCCTTGCAATAACGTTTGTCAAAAAGCTTATGCCGATAACTGTCGAAATCGCACATCTGTACAAACGCCTTATGGTTGTGAAACTTATTTTTCTGATTGTAAATCAAAATGTCAAAAAGCTTACGCGGATAACTGTCGAAATCGAACAGCTGTTTCTGCTCCTTATGGCTGTAAGCAAGCGTTTGGTGACTGCCAATCTAAGTGCGAAATTGCATATTCTGATAACTGCCATAACAGAACAGCGGTAATTTCTTCTTGTCCTTCTAATGCAACGTGTTCATATTTCTCGGATTGTTCATCAAAAATCCAATCTTGGAGCTGTAACTCCGGTTATGAAAAATCTGGTAATTCTTGCGTACAAGCAATTAAATCTCGTGCTTGTCAATATGTAGGTGATGTTTTGTATGGAGATGGTACTTGTGCAGATGATGTGAATAAATTAGATCCTAATAAATCGCCAATAGGGGTAGTATTTGATCCCTCTAATCGCTTGGCTGTAGCGTTAACCGATGTCAAAAAAGATGGTAGCTCGGGAAGTGAGCGCGTACAATGGTCAACTGGTTATTGCGATATCCCAAATTTAGAGAATTGTAGCAATAAAGATACTGTAATAACAACATGTGGAGCAAATGGCAGAGCGAATACCGATGCGATATTAGCGAGTACATGTAATGGATCTGCAGCCAAGGCGGTAAATAGCTATCAAATAAGCGGCTGTAGTAAAGATTTTTGTCGGCAAGGAAAGTGGTTTTTGCCAAGTGCAAAAGAACTATATACAATATATAATGTTAATAATGTTATAAACGACAGATTGTCATTGCTGAGCTCAATAGGGGCTAGTCAATTGGAGATGTCTTATTGGGCCTCTACCGAGAACGATTTTTACTATGTGTGGGGGGTTAGTATGAGTTATGGTGGTAGAGGCATTGGTAGTAAGACCGACTACGGTAATCCCGTTCGTCCGGTGGTTAAATATTAATCTTGATTACTCCACAAACAAAAATCCCCGCATTAGCGGGGATTCCTTTGCCAAGAATATGTTTATTTCATATAGTTGAGCAAACTCAAACTCATGGCTTGTTGCAGTACTGCGTATGAAGCCTCCAAATTTTGGGAAGCCAACAACAGCTTTGTCGCCGCCTCGGTTTTATCAACATCTTTAAGCGAGCTGATGTTGTTTTCCATATTAGCGGCCAAATTGGTTTGGTTTTCCATGGTTTGGTTTAAGACCACATAATTGGCATTAATTTTGGCCGAGATTGAATAAATATCCGCATTAGGAACAGTTGCGTTTTCTCCGGCATTAAACAAAGCCTCACTGATTAAATCGAGAGCCTCATTAACACGATCCAACGGATTTTGCGAATCAATCGTACCGACAAACTCATCAGCCGGATTTCTGGTATCAACCAAATTTCCTTGAGCGATTGTACCCAACGCGCGGAAGAGTTTTTCAAAGGCTGGGTCGCCGGCATTAATGTCAAAAGTAAGAGTTTGATTTTCGGAAATACGTTTTTGAGAATCTAAGTTTCCGCCTTGGTAATAAGATTCGTTGCTCATACTCCAAGAACTTGAAGCCGGAATAGTCGTGGTCGGAAAACGAGACGGATCAACCGTAACATAGAGCTGTGTTCCGTCATCACTAATTCCGGTAACTTGAACCTGACTGGCAATGTTGTTATTGTTAAATCCTTCCATATTAATGACGGAGCCAACCGGAAAAGATTTGCTCATGGTCAAATTGTTGGTTGGATTAATCACGGCATCTTCGGCAATCGGAGTTGATTCGTCAAAGGTAATGGTTTTGCCGTCGGCTGATACCGACTTGATGATATAAGCCTTAGCATTATTACCCGAGGCATCGCCGCCCAAAACGATTGTATCACCGGCGCTCAAGGTATCAAAGGCGCCATATTGCGTTGCGTTCAACGTATTTTTGTCACTGTTGAAAGTAAGCGTTCCGGTTGTCTTATCATTAGCCGTTAAGACGGGTTTTAAGAACCCTCCGGCATTAGCGGCGGTAATGGTGCCCTGGTTGGTGTTATCGCCGTTGAGCTGTAAGGTGATAGCCCCGGTATCATCGGCATTAACCGAAAAATCCGATAAGTCGGCACTTGAATTAGACGGATATTGAATATTAATTCCGTCATAATAGCTCTGGAAGGCATCCAACGATGTAAAAGGAATACTAACCGGAGGTTCGCTTGAAACACCGCCGCCAAACAAATATTTGCCGTTTGCGAAAGTGTTCAGACTGTCCACCAACATTTTTAATGTGGTGAAGGCTTGTTGTTGCAGTTGTTGCATTTCGCGATATTGGTCCGCCGACATGGTGTAAGGCTCACCGGTTTCAACACCGCTGACATTGAGCACGCTAGACGAGCCGTTAATGGTGTAGTTCGGAAACGTAAAAGTAGCCCCGTTAAATGAGAAATCGGGATTAGCCGGAAGTTTTGCCTGCAATGCAGCCATAACGCCTTCGGCATCGGTTGCTCCGCTAATATCAATATTGTTGCCGTTTGCATTGTCGGCAAAAGTATATTGAATACCGTTTACGGTAATGGTTGTTCCCATATAATCGGCCACGGTATTATTGGTAAAAGTAATTTCACCGCCGGTATAATCAGGCGTGAGGTTTTTTCCGCCCGAGGTTGATGTTACCGGTTCACCCGTTGTGACACCGTTAGCCGAGATAATGGTAGAACTATTGGCAACCGTTCCCAAAGGATAGGTAAAAGTGGTACCGTTAAAGTCAAAATTAGCATTAGCCGGAAGCTTATTTTCTAAAGCATCCATCACATCTTGAGCCGACGTTGCCCCGTTAATATCAATATTATTGCCGGTAGCATCATTGGCAAAAGTATAGGTCACACCGTCCACAACGATTGTCTTACCCAAATAATCCGCCGGATTATTACTGGTAAAAGTAATTTCGCCGCCGGTTTCATCGGTAGTGGTGGTAGAGGTACTTCCTGTGACCAAGCCGCTAAAACTGGTTAAGGCACTTTTGAAGTCATTGATGGCATCTTGAATAGATTCCATGGAGGTATTCATGGTTTTTATTTCGACTTCGGTAATTTTATTATTTTCCATAAAATTATTGGTAACACCGAGCATTGCCTCCAAGGAAACGATAGTCGATGCACTCATTCCATAGCCGGAATAAGTTTGTGCTTTTAACCCGGTAATGGATTGATAACTATAGAGATCGACCATTTTTTTGTTGGCAATGGTGTCATTGGTCATACTCATATAAGTTGCATAAGTAGGTACTCTCATAGTTCAGTCCTCCCCATTAAATCATATTCAATAAGATGTCTAACATTTCTTTAGACGCGGTAAAGGTTTGCGCACAAGCGGCATAGCTTTGTTGAAAGATAATTAACTGCGCCAATTCTTGGTCTTGGTCAACACCGCTAAGCGTTGCCTCTTTCATTGAAATTGAGTCGGTTAATTCTTGTTGATAGCTCAAGTTTGATTGAGCACTGCTGGTTTCCGTTGCCACCGACCCGACAAAAGTTGCGGCATAGTTAGCAATAGTCGTGCTGGTTTTGGCAATGTTACCGGCTTGAGCAAAGGTTAAAGATTCGCTGAAAACCGATGCCATATCATTGGCAATGTTGTTTGCGGCCGGATTCAACTGAAATTCACCGGAATTGGTATTAAACTCAGGCGACCCGGCGGCAATAGCAGCCGGATTCTCCATCAAATCCGAACGAACGGCGAGCGAGCCGGCGGCATCGGCATTAGACGGGTGCATCCCGATTCTTTCCAAAAATCCCGAGGTTTGCCCGTTAACGGCCTGTTCACTGATTTCTAATTGTTCACCCGAGGTATTGTTAAGTTGCAACACATAGCCGTTACCGTTCGGAATGAGCGAGGCCTTAATTTGCCCATTTAAATTGGTGTCGGAATTAATTTTATTCACTATTGTTTGCAAATTATCACTCGGCGTAATGGTAATTGATCCAAGATTAGTATTGGTTCCGGTTGCAAAGTTCAAGGTAATTTTTTCGGTAACGCCGAGATTAGCCGTCAAACTTAAAACATTTGAATCATAAACGTTTTCGTTTCTCGTGCTGGTGAAAAAATCATTTAACCCGAAGAAGTAAGAAAAACCTTGCATGGTACGGTCAGCCACATTATCTCCGTTGACGTCATATTGAATAGTGACATCTTGTTGCGCACTTCCGGGCGTAGAAGAGGCCAAATCTTGCACTGCAAAAGAATAGTTGCTGTCCCCCGTATTAATAACGAGCTTCCCGTCATCATTAATTTGCGCATATGCCTGAGGCAGGTTAGCGCCGTCTGCCGCCGTCAACCAGTCGTTTAACAAGCCGACCATATCCGATACACTGCCGCCGGCATCAGGAAAACCTAAGCCTCCGAGCAAAGTAGTTGTTGCCACTTGATTGCCCTCGGCATCAAAAATGGTAAAATGCACATCGCCGTTTGAAATTTGAATATTTTGATTATCTGGATCAATAAAAGTTCTGGTACCGGTTAATTCCGACGGTGCATTCGGATAAGCCGTACCGCGGTTGTGCATTTGGTTAAGGTTGTCTTTTAACACACCGGCCAACTCATTGAGTTGTGTTTGCAAAGACGGCAACAAATTATCTCTGATATCAATTAAGCCTTTGAGCTCGCCATCTTTAATCGTGTTGGTAATATCCTCGCCGTCCACCATAATACCGTTAATACCGCCACCGGCATAAGAGCTGGTCGGACTGGCTTGAGCAACGGCGCTGTGCGACAAATAGTGCGGATATCTGTCCAGCAAAGTAACACCACCGTTGGTTTGAATAACAATTTCACCGTTTTCCCGTTTGAAATAAGAAATATCAATCAAACCGCTGAGTTCGCGTAAGGCTTGGTCGCGTTGGTCTTCCAAATCGGCCACTCCGTCATAGTTCAATACTTTGTATTTAACGATTTGGTCGTTGAGTTCCTGGAGTTTATCCAAATAGTCGTTAATCTTGTCACAAGATTCCGACACATTAAGGTCGGCATCGCCTCTGAGTTTTTGAATTTCGGTGGTAAGTGAATTTAAGCGGCTGGCCAAAGTGCTGGCATTGGTCAAAAGCGTATATCTTCCGGAGGCCGAAGTCACATCGGAGGCAAAAGTTTCAATAGATGATTGCAAATCGCTGACATTAGCGGCAATGGAGTTGTTTCCTTGCGGGGTGCCTAACAGAGTTTCGGCTTTTTCCAAATATTCGCTTTTAGCACTAAAATTATTGGTCGTGCTGTTCGAGGCAAGATAGCTTTTAAGCAATCCTTCATTAACCGTACGCGTAATGTCACCAAGCTGTACCCCGATACTTGAACCGCCCAAGACCACGTTGTTTTGTGCGGCAGTTTTACGGGTATAACCCACTGTATCGACATTAGCAATATTGCTGCTGACGATATTTAACTGGTTCTGAGCAGCTTTCATGCCGCTGAGAGAAGTTTGTAATCCTGCTAATATAACCATGGTCTTAACTCCTAAAATGTACTGTTAATAGCCATAGAACTGTGATGATTATCTACTTTTGCAAATTGTCCGTGTGCCCCATAAGAAGTAGCACTTGTTTTGGTACTGACTTTTGCGGCATTGACAATGCTTCCAATCACAGATTCACTGGTTTCCATTCTGGTTTTTAATAATACGTTGTTCTCCTGCAACAAAGCATCCAAGTCGGCAGAAATCTTTTTCAAATTTTCTTTTTCCTCACTGGGCATTGCATTCAGGAGATGTTGGTTTTTAATAAAGAAAGCGACCATATTGCGGTAAGCTGCGACAATCTTTGCCTTTTGCGGATACAAGTCACTGACTTTAATAACGTTATAGGCTCTCAAAGCCTCGTTTTCTTGTTGAATCAAAGCCATAAATTGAGTAATGACATCTACATAGTCCTCAATTTTTTTCTTCATATCATTTTGAGAAATGGTTTCAGTCATTTTACACCTCACAATTTTACTTCAATTCTGTCATTGGCTGGGGTTGAGTTTGCTTCCTGCATTTTTAAAATAGCCGACATAATATCATCGGACACCCCGATTGTACCGGTTTTTGCCATGGCTTTGCCATATTCGTTTAAGAGCAAAGAACGATAAATTTTTTCGGCATGGCCGCCGCCAAACATTCCATCTGTAGAAATCCCCTCAAACATACTTTCCATCATCTTTGTCATAAAGAAGGCTTCAAAGTCCTGAGCGGCTTCTTGAGCTTCTTCTTTAGAGAGGATTTTGCCGCCGCTCAGCGAAGTATTGGGCTTTGTATTCAGAACCAAAGCCTGAGTATCAAAGTTATTTATGTTTGCGGCCCAAGTACTCATCTTACATCACCTCAATATCTGCTTGCAAAGCCCCGCTGGCTTTAACGGCTTGCAAAATGCTGATTAAATCTCTAGGCGTTACGCCCAAGGCATTAAGCCCGTCAACGAGTTCTTGCAGGTTTACCCCGGAATCCAACACGCTGAGCTTACTGTTAACGCTTTCATTAACGTCAATAGCGGTTAAATCTTGAGTAACGGTTACCCCATCAGAGAAAGGCAAAGGTTGTGATACCAACGGTGTTTCCGAAATTTTGATGGTTAAATTGCCTTGAGCAATGGCTAATTTATTGATTTTAACATCTTTGCCGATAACAATAATGCCCGAACTTTCATCAATAACGACTTTAGCCAACTGGTCAGGTTGAACTTGCAACTGTTCAATTTTGGTCATCAAATCGACGACTTTGCCGCGATACTCGGCAGGAATTTCCAAATCAACGGTCGTCGGGTCGGTAGCTTTTGCCGCCGGTTGACCGAGCATGGCATTAATGGCATCGGAAACACGTCTTGCGGTGGTAAAATCAGGGTTTCGTAAAGCAATGCGAATATTTTTCAGGCTTTCCAACGAAAAATCGACCTCATTTTCAATAATGGCACCATTGGCAATTCGCCCTGAAGTCGGAACACCTTTGGTAACGGAATTTCCGTTGCTTCTGGCAGAAACACTGCCGGTAGCGATTTGACCTTGGGCGAGGGCATAGATTTCACCGTTAGCGGCGCTCAAAGGCGTTGCAATCAAAGTTCCGCCTTGCAAATCTTTGGCATCTCCCATAGCGCTGACCGTAACGTCAATGCGGCTTCCTTGGCGTGCAAAAGGTGGCAAGCTGGCGGTCACCATAACGGCGGCAATGTTTTTGGACTTGAGCTGACCGTCACGAGCATTAATGCCGAGTTGATCCAGCATGCTGATCAGGCTTTCTTTGGCAAAGTTGATGGATTTGATGTTGTCACCGGTACCGTTTAAGCCGACAACAATACCGTATCCGACGAGTTGGTTTTCGCGGACCCCTTCAAAATCTGCAATATCTTTGATTCTTGAACTTGCCCAAGCCGTATCTATATTAAAGAACAGGGAGCAAACCAATAATCCCAGAACAGATTTATTAAATAAAAAAGTTTTCATGTTAATCAAACCTCAACAACTTTATAGTAAACTTAAAAACATATATGCAAATATTGTGCCAAAATATAAAATAAAGGGTGAAAGGGTTTGGTCTAAGATAAGAGTTTTGCAATTCCACAACAAAGGAAGGAACAATGGAAACACAAAAAGTATTGCAAAAAGCGCACCAAACTCTCACAGAACTCAAGTCCGGAATTTTATTTATCAATAAAATCGGTAAAAAAATGGAAATGGCGCTTTCTTTGGTTGAAAACAAATTAAAGGAAGTTGATTTTGTTTTGTGGATAGCCCCGGCCAGCTTTTTGGCCACCAAACTTTATATGAACGAAATTAAAAAGAACAATCGCACTTTTCGCCATCGCATCTATTTTTATTCGGTAGAAAGTATTGCTTTTTCGGATACAAAATATCTGGAGCTCTATAATCTTATTCATAATTTTAAAATATTTTGCGTGGTGGATGAAAGTATCACGATTAAAAATACGGATTCAGGACGAACCCAACGTCTTTTATCCTTGAGTCGCAAATTTGCCTACCGGCTAATATTAAGTAGTATTCCGCTGAGTCAAGGATTGATAGATTTATATTCTCAATTAGAATTTCTTAATCCTAAAATCTTGCGTATGAACGAACAGCAGTTCGGACATATCTTTATGCCCTATAAATATAGCAATTATTTGGCAATGAGACGGTGGTCGCGTCCCGAAGATGAAGCTAAGGTATTTAATTATATGAAACCTTATGTTCTAGGTTATGATTTTGGAGAAAAGTTGGATATTAAGTATCACAACAGCTATTTTGATTTAACCCCGCAAGAAGAAAAAAGCTATTTAGATGAAAAATGTAAATTTTTACAAAACAGAGACCAACTTGTTTTTATGGACGTTGTTCAAAATTTTCAAAGAATATATACATTATCTCAAAACAAATTGATAGCGTTACACAAACTGGTGCATGAGATTATAGCCAGGGGAGAAAAGGTGATTATTTATCTGAAGTTTTTGGATGAAATAACTTTTCTGAAAGAGAGTCGCTACTTTGAAGGGATAAATTGCGTGGAGTTAACCGGGAGAACAAATAAGAAAAAGGCCATAAAGGCATTTGAACGTACGGCAGATATTATGTTTTGTACTTATGGTGTGGATAAATTTGGGTTAGATATGCAAATTTGCAATAATATTATTTATTTTTCTCAGACTTTTGACTATAAAAGTAAAATAGAAGGTTTGGATAGTGTGAATTCAAAAGGGATAGGACGTAAAATAAATATTTATGACTTTTGGGTCAAAACTAATTTAGAACAACTGATAAGTGATAATTTAGAAAAGAAAAAAACTGTCCTATCAAATCTCCGCCATATGATAACAAAAGAGGAGGCGTTAAAGCTTTGAAAAAATATTTGGATATCAATGTGTATGATGCACTGCAAGAAAGGCTGAAATATATATTTGAAAATTTTGATAATATATACGTTGCCTTTTCGGGAGGCAAAGATAGCGGCTTATTACTAAATTTGGTCTTGGATTATAAGCGCCGTCACAATATTGACAAGAAAATCGGCGTTTTTCATCAAGATTTTGAGGCGCAATACCAAACCACAACCGATTTTGTAACCCGGATGTTTGAAAACAATATTCAGGATATTGAGCCTTATTGGGTTTGCATTCCACAGGCCTCTCGTTGTGCGGTCAGCAACTATCAAATGTATTGGTACCCTTGGGACCCAGATAAAGAAAGTGCCTGGGTGCGTCCGATGCCTAAGCAAGATTACATCATCAATTTACAAAACCATCATTTTGATTTTTATAAATATAAGATGGCGCAAGAAGATTTTTATGCCGAATTCAGCCATTGGTATGCCAGAAATCACGAAGGAACAACTGTGTGTTTGTTAGGCATTCGCGCAGACGAATCCTTAAATCGTTATCGCGCTTATGCCAATGATAAAAAAGTGAGCTTAGGTGACGGTAAATGGACCACGCAAATGGGCGACCATTTATATCACGCCTA
Source organism: uncultured Alphaproteobacteria bacterium (assembly GCA_944390035.1). Taxonomy (GTDB): domain Bacteria; phylum Pseudomonadota; class Alphaproteobacteria; order RF32; family CAG-239; genus Scatocola. The sequence goes on from CALXOP010000051.1 coordinate 10,069, forward strand.
TCCGCTTTATGATTGGACCACAAAAGATGTTTGGGTCGCTAACGGCAAATTTGGTTTTGATTATAATCATATCTATGATTTGTTTTACAAAGCCGGCCTATCCATTAACCAAATGCGTGTTGCCAGTCCCTATCACGAAAGTGCCAAAGATAGCCTGAATTTGTATCGTGTCTTAGAGCCCGACACATGGATTCGGATTGTCGGACGAGTACAAGGGGCTAATTTTGGAGCAATATATGGCAACACCAAGGCCTTGGGTGCACGAAAATTCACCCTTCCGCCCGGACATACCTGGCGTTCTTATGTTAAGTTTTTGTTGGCGACCTTGCCTGCCAATATGCGGGAGAGTTATATCGCCAAATTTAAAACTTCCATTAAGTTTTGGTGGAAAACAGGAGGCGTCGTCAACGATGCTGCGCTCAAAGAATTGGAAGAGTGTAATTATCCGATTCGACACAACGGGCCTAGCAATTACAGCAAAGGCAAAGACAAAATCCGTTTTTTGGGCACGCCCGATAACACGGATGACATCAAATCAACAATTGATATTCCCTCTTGGAAGCGTATGGCCATATGCATTTTAAAAAATGACCACCTATGTAAATATATGGGCTTTACACAAACCAAAAAGCAAGCCGAGAGAGAAAAAGAACTACTTGAAAAATATAGAAATTTATAAAGGAAATAAAATGAGTGAATTTAGAAGTCCGGTTTATGATGTTAAGGCAATCCCGGTAGAAAAAATCAAAGCCAACGATTATAACCCAAACCGCGTAGCACCTCCGGAGATGAAACTTTTGGAACTTTCAATTTGGGAGGATGGCTACACCCAACCAATCGTTTGCTATCACGATAAAGAACATGATCAATACATTGTTGTGGACGGTTTTCACCGCTACACGACCATGTTGACCAGCAAACGAATTTATGAAAGAGAAAAGGGCTTAATGCCGGTTGTGGTAATAGACAAGCCCTTAGGCGACAGAATGGCCTCAACGATTCGTCATAACCGCGCCAGAGGCTCACACAATGTTGATTTGATGAGTAACATTGTGGCCGAACTCTTAGAAATGGGAAAAAGTGATGCCTGGATATGTAAAAACATAGGTATGTCTGCCGATGAAGTATTGAGACTAAAGCAAATTACAGGTCTGGCATCGCTGTTTAAGGATGAAGAATTTTCAAGAAGTTGGGAAGTATAAACAAAAAGCAAAGCCCGCAGTTTTGCGGGCTTTACTTAAAATGCAGATTGAATAAAACCGCCACCAAGCACAAGGTCATCATCATATAAAACGACGGATTGTCCGGGGGTTAGGGCTTTTTGTAAATCTTCAAATTCAATTTGCAAACTATTCCCTTCAAGCGGAATAACATGAACTTGCACCGGCTTTTGCGAAGAGCGAATTTTTGCCGTGCAATCAAAGGGCTTGTCTAAAGCATTGACGGAAACCCAGTTGATGGCAGAGGCAATAACGCCTTTTTGCAAAGTTTCATCGGAAAAACCGAGCACTACTTCATTTTTTTCAGGTATCAAATCAAGAACATATAACGGCTTTTCGGCCGAGACACCAAGCCCTCGGCGTTGCCCAATCGTAAATTTCCAAAATCCGTTGTGTTTGCCAAGAATTTTGCCGTCACGGTTTACAAAATTACCGACTTTGGGCTGAGCTTGAATAATATCATTAATATCACCGGTATAAAAATCCTGACTGTCAGGTTTGTCGCTTACTGCCAAACCGAGCGATTTTGCTTTTTCTCTAATTTCGGTTTTGGTATAATCTCCGAGCGGCAACAAAATTTGCGCAAGCTGTTCTTGAGTGAGCCGATACAAAAAATAGGCTTGATCTTTTTGCTTATCTTTGCCGCAAAAAAGCTGATAACGCTGATTTTTCGCATTAAAATCCAGCTTTGCATAATGCCCGGTGGCAAACTTATCAAATTCCAGCCCTTGAGCTTTAGCGGCCATGGGCAATGCATTAAATTTGATGGTTGCATTGCACAATACGCAAGGGTTAGGCGTCCGCCCGGCAAGGTATTCTGACTTAAAGTTAGACAAGACGATTTTTTTGTATTGTTCCGTACAATCAATAACATAATAAGGAATATTTAAGGTTTTGCATACGCTTTGCGCCGCAGCAACATCTTGTTCTTCATGGGGCGAAAAACATCCTTCTTTTCCGGTCATATTGGCAAAATATTGATTTTTATCCCAAATAGACATGGTTGCACCGATAACCTCATGTCCCTGAGCTTTTAACAGAGCCGCCGCCACGGAAGAATCAACGCCGCCGCTCATCCCGACAAGTATTTTCATTTTTATCCTCTAAGTGAAAAGTTATAACCTTCACCAAAGAAATATAAAAATTCAAAGTTTTTACTTTCTTTGACGGAGGCACTATACTTGAAAAAAACGAGAAGATAAAGCATAAAATAAACGCCAAAAGACAAATAAAGAGCAATTAATAATTGATATCTTGAGTTTTGTGCTTGCCAACAAGCGTTATAATGTTTTATTCTCTCAAAAAATGAATACTGAGATAGGATGATAATGTTAAAAAAATTATTGACCCGATTTATCAAAAAGCTCAAAGGGACATATACGGTTAGTAATTATTGCAAAATAATGCCTTATGTAAAGCCGTATTGGGTCAGAGGATTGCTCGGGGTCTTAATAACTATTCCGATTGGCGCAATGGATGCCGTTATTGCGTGGGCATTAAAGCCATATATGGATGTCGTGATGTTGGATAAGGCAACGGCCTCTACCTCTTATATTCCGATACTTATCATCTTGTTTAGCTGTGTGCAAAGTTTTTTGAATTATACGGCCACTTACCTCAATACTTGGGTTGGTCAAAAAATTTCTCAAGGGCTGAAAATCACTTTATTTGAAAAATTAATGCACTACGATGCCACATATTTTGATACCACCACATCAGGCGATGTCCTGTTTAGATTTAACTATGATGTTGATGCAGCTTGTGCGGGCTTGTTGAGTAATTTAAAATTATTTACAACCAGAGTATTTTCTTCCCTGTCGCTGATAGGGGTCTTGATTTATAACTCTTGGGAGTTGGCCATTGTTGCCATTATTGTTTTGTTGGGAGCCTTGTACCCGCTCACCACGGTGCGTCGTCGCATTAAAGGATTGATGGATAAAACCATTTTTTCCGGCTCTTCGGTTATGACACACTACAATGAAACCTTTAGCGGCAACAGAATAGTCACCTCCTATAATCTGTATACTTATCAATTACAAAGATTTCGCAAGACCTTAAACAGCGTCTTTAAGCTGGGGATCAAAATGGTGCAAAGAACGGGGATGATGTCGCCGCTCATGCACTTTGTTGTGTCTTTGGGTATAGCCATTATCATTTGGCTGGGAAGTTATTTAATTGTCACCAAGCAAATAACCCCCGGCAATTTTGTGTCTTTTATTGCCGCACTGATTATGCTCTATAACCCGATAAAAAGCATTGGCAATAACTTTAACAGTGTTCAAATGTCCTTAATGGCAATGGAGCGTGTTTTTGGTTTGTTAGAGGCCACCCCAAAAATTCACGATAAAGAAGGAGCCAAACCGTTAGATAAAATTTCCAAGAGCATTGAGTATAAAGATGTTTGTTTTGAATATGTCAAAGGCAAACCGATTTTAAAACACATCAATTTGAAAGTAGATGTCGGACAAACAATAGCCTTTGTTGGAAATTCCGGTGGCGGAAAAACCACAATGGTTAATTTGTTGCCAAGATTTTATGACGTAAAATCAGGTAGTATCACGATTGATGGTGTGGACATTCGAGATATTCAGTTAGATAGTCTGAGAGATAAAATTGCAATTGTCTTTCAGGATAATTTTTTGTTTGCCGGTACAATTCGTGAAAATGTTTTGCTGGGCAAAGAAGATGCCACGCCTGAAGAAATCAATCGCGCCATTAAAGCCGCCTGCTTGGAAGAATTTATTTCTTCTTTGGATAAAGGCTTGGATACGGAAATCGGGGAGCGCGGCGTCCTACTTTCCGGTGGGCAAAAACAGCGCATAGCCATTGCCAGAGCCTTTTTGAAAAATGCGCCGATAGTCATTTTAGATGAAGCGACTTCGGCCCTGGATAATAAATCAGAAGCCATCGTCCAACAAGCCATAGACAATTTAATGGCTGACCGAACGGTATTTATCATTGCACACAGACTATCCACCGTCAGAAATGCAGATAAAATTGTTGTTGTAAATTACGGAGAAATCGTAGAAACTGGAAGTCATGATGAGTTAATGTCTAAAGAAAACAGTATCTATCGATCTCTCTATCGTACACAAATGAAGTAAGCCAATGAAAAAGTTAAGCGTTATTCTTGTATTTTTAATAATAGGTTACAGTATTTTTCATTTTTGTGAAAGATACCTTGGAGTTTCGGTGCGTCGTTATGGGGTACCGGTTGATTGTAAAATAAAAACCGATATAGGCAAAGTAATTGAGTGTGTGAATCTCAACTATATGAAATTTGATGCCTACACGAGTGATTGGAATGATAATTTATCCAGAAATTATATAAGCAGCAGAATCAACCGCTTATATCATGATACCAATATGGAGTTTTCTCCCTTTCATAACATCAAAAGCTGCAGCAGTCATAATGATTGTCGATTAGAGGTTAAAGATGAAAATTATCGCATAGATACCTACCAAAATTTAATAGCCTATGTAAGATTACAATCCGACACACAAGGTTATACATATAATCGCAGCAACAGTTTTTGGAATAATTTACCTGTTCATAAATTATGGCGCTTTAGCCGGAGCTATAAATTTCCATATCATGATATTGTAATCGGCCAAAAAGCCAACCAATATGTCTTTTATGTTTTGAGTATGGAAGCTGTTCCTCTGAGAGGAAACTATGACTTATTGATTGGTAGCTTAACGGCCTTTTGCTCCGCAGACAAATTTACCTCGTCTAAAAAATATATTTGCGGAGGGTATCGTTTTTATTTTTATGATGAAATAAATGAAGATTTGAAAAACTTTTCGCTGAGTCTTGATAAAAGAGAGAATCCTAAAGCGGCCTTAATCAAATATGGTAAAGCCTCATATAAGATAGACTTAGATGATTAATATAGACAATATTACTCTGCGTATTGGCGCAAGGGAACTGTTAAGTAATTCAACGATTCATATTTCGGATGGGTGGAAAGTAGGTTTCGTCGGGCCGAACGGCTGCGGCAAATCAACCCTATTTAAGGTCCTTAAACGCGAGCTGGAAACACAAGAAGGAAGTGTTGACTTTCCAAGCGAACAAAAACTGGTCTCGGTTGAGCAAGAATTTAGTGAAGATGATTTGGGCAAAGGCTTATTAGATTATGTCCTAAGCAAAGATGAGGAGCGGTGCGCCTTATTAAGCCGCCTAAAAACGGCACCTGGTGAAGACTTAGCCGCTATCCACGAAAGATTGCAAGTCATAGAAGCCGATACGGCACCGGCACGTGCCTCCGAGATTTTGGCAGGTCTGGGCTTTTCGCAAGATGAATTGTCGCATCCGGTGCAAGAATTCTCAGGTGGCTGGCAAATGCGCATAGCCTTGGCCGCAGCATTGTTTCGCCCGTCAGATATCTTATTGTTGGATGAACCGACCAATCACTTGGATTTAGAGGCATCCCTGTGGCTGGAACTTCATCTCCAGCACTATAAAGGAACCTTACTTGTCATCAGCCATGATAAAAATTTATTAAACAGCCTCTGCAATCACATTGTACATTTTGACCATGGCAAACTGGTGCTTTATTCGGGTAATTACGATACCTTTCAGAAGACGCGAAGTTTGCAACAAGAAGTTCTGACCAAACAAGCCGCAAAAATTGCCGAAAAAAGACGTCACTTGCAGTCTTATGTTGATCGATTCCGTTACAAAGCCAGCAAAGCCAAACAAGCGCAAAGCCGCATGAAAATGCTTGAAAAGCTGGAAGATGTGACCTTGCTTGAAAATGAGGCCGACAGTGTCTTTAATTTTCCGCAACCCCAACCTTTGCCATCGCCTTTTTTGAGTATTGAGGATGGCGCAGCCGGCTATGAGAATAAGATTGTTCTCAAACGTTTGAACCTGCAAATTTCACAAGATGATAAGATAGCTTTACTGGGAGCTAACGGAAATGGTAAATCCACGCTTGCCAAAGTCATTGCCGGAAGATTATCTCTGCTATCTGGGCAAAGAAAAGCCTCCCAGAAATTAAAGATAGGCTATTTTGCCCAACATCAAACGGAAGAATTGCCGTTGGATGTTACCGCCTATGAGTATATGCGCTCTTTTATGCCCAACAAGACCGAAACCGAAATCAGGTCGCACCTTGCCGGATTCGGATTAAATAACGAAAAGGCACTGACGGTTATTTCGCGCTTGTCGGGAGGAGAAAAGGCACGTTTGCTGTTTGCGGCCATGACTTATGATGCCCCTCAACTCTTAATTTTGGATGAACCGACCAACCACTTGGATATTCAAGGTCGAGAGGCTTTGGTAAAAGCCTTAAACGAGTATGAGGGCGCTGTAATACTTATAACGCATGATTTATATTTTTTGGAATTGACTGCCGATGATTTATGGTTGGTGGACAAGCAAACCTGCAAGCCCTATACCGGCGATTTAGAGGATTATCGCAATCATTTGCTGTCGGCTCATACCAAAGAGAAGCCAACACCCAAAGAAAAGCAAAAGACAGAGAAAGCCTCTGTAAATTCTTGGCAAGAAAAGAAAAATCTGCAAGCACAACTACGCAAATTGGAAAAAGAATTGGCACTGTTAGCCGCTCAAAAGAAAGAAATAGAGGCCCGCTTTTTGCAAGACTTGAGCGTCGAAGAACTTATTCAAAATCAAAAGACACTCTCAGAGCTTGAGGCCCAACAAAAAAATATCGAAGAACTTTGGCTTGCTTGCTCCGAACGACTGGAAAAAATAGCAGAACAAAACAACTGTTAGACGACAATAAAAAGCAAATCACAATCTTATTGACAAATAAGAAAATCTGCTTGCAATGATTGAATTGATAAATTATTCTGCACGTATCAAAATGTTAGAAGCTTAAAGAAAGATACAAGTATGAGCAAATATTATATCGTCAGCGGTGGCTTTGACCCGATACACGAAGGCCATATAGAGATGATAAAGGCCTCGGCTGCTAAAAGTGACGGCGTGATACTACTTCTTAATTCTGATGACTGGTTATGCCGCAAAAAAGGCAAAAATTTTATGAATTATAACACTCGCCGAGTAATCTGTGAAAATCTCAAAGGTGTTATAGATGTTTTGTCCTTTGATGATAAGGACAATTCGGCCTGTGACGGTATCAAAAGAGCCCGAGCCAAGTATGCTGATTGTGAGTTGGTTTTTGCCAATGGCGGTGACCGTACCAAAGACAATATCCCGGAATCCTCCATTTGCCGTGAGTTAAACATTGCTCTGGAATTTGGTGTCGGGGGAGAAAACAAAGCCAATTCTTCTTCCTGGATTTTAGCCAACTGGAAAAAAGAAAACTAAAGAGCCAAGCACCTATGACAACACTAAAAGTAAAATTTACCGATTTTCCCGAAGATTCCCACAACTGTATCATATATCAGTTGTTGTCTGAAAAGTATGAATTGGAAGAATCTGAGCACCCTGACTTCTTATTTTATTCTAATTACGGGTACAAATTTAAAGAATATGCAGATATAAATTGCGTCAAAGTTTTTTATACCAATGAGAATCTTGTTCCTGACTTTAATGAATGCGACTATGCCATAGGGTTTGACTACTTAAGTTTTGGCGATAGATATTTACGTTTGCCGTTTTCTTATTTGGAGTTAAAAGAAGACTGGAAACAACCACGCCAGTTTGATAGAACCCAGGCTTTGCAAAGAAAGTTTTGCAATTTTATCTATAGCAATAACTTTAGTGGGGTTGGAGCCAAATTAAGGGAAGAATTTGCCAAGCAGCTGATGCAATATAAACCGATAGATTGCCCCGGCAAAGTTCTCAATAATATGAAAGATGCCATTACCCCTCGTTTTGGGAATTGGTGTGCCGGAAAATTAGAGTTTATGAAGAATTATAAATTTTCAATTGCTTTTGAAAATTCACGTACGGATGGCTATGTCACCGAAAAATTGGTTCATCCGTTTGCCGCCGGCAGTATTCCGATATATTGGGGCAATCCGAGAATAGCTGAAGATTTTAATTCTAAAGCTTTTATCAATTGCAATGAATATGAAAATTTAGATGCCGTCATAGCCAAAATAAAAGAGCTGGATAATAATGACGACTTGTATATGGAAATGCTGTCACAACCGCCGTTGGTGAACAAACATATCCCCAACGTAGAAGATTTACGAGCATTTTTATATAACATCGTACAAAAGGGGAATAAGCCTTTTGTTAAAAATCCGCATGGCCTTTCCGAAGTCAAGGTTTTAAGGCAAGAAAATCAAATGTTAAAAGATGAAATATCTGCCTTAAAACAAAGCAAAAATTTTTCGCTGCTCAAAACGGTTGTAAAACATGGCTATATAAAATACTACTTGCTGGGTATAAATATTTATAAAAAAAAGATATAACAAAAACACCTTTACACGGAGTATGGGGATAAATAATGACAAAAAGGGCTGATATAAGCATCATCACAGCCACCTATAATTTATTAGCAACAGGGCGGAAAGAAAAAATGTTGCGTTGCTTGGAATCAATCCATAATCAAGAAAAAATCCGCCTGGAGCATATTATAATTGATGGTGCCTCCACCGATGGCACATTGGATTTTTTAAAACCATACGAAGAAAAAGGCTGGATAAAGATATATTCTGAGCCGGATTCCGGCATTTACGATGCCTTTAACAAAGGAGTTAAAAAAGCCTCAGGGGAGTATGTTTGCTTTATTAATTCAGATGATTATTTGTTCCGCAATGATGGTTTGTTTGCCGCCATCAGCCTTTTAAGGAAAACAAAAGCAGATTTTTCTTATTCTCCGGTGCTTTATGAAAAAGGTGGAAAAATCATTTCCTCCGATGAAACAACGCTAGATTTCAGAGACATATTTTATCACATGACCTGCAACCATCAAGGCATGGTCTTTAAGCAGAGCTTGTTTGAACAAGTTGGTTACCATGACCAAACATACACGATTTGCGCGGACTATGATTTTATTTTAAGAGCTATATTAAGAGGGGCAAAGTTTGTAAAACTGCCGCAACAATATGCGGTCTTTAGTATGGATGGCTATACCGGCACGCATATGGAGAACATTGCCGCCGAACAGCTCGGAATTTTGATGAAAAATTATGGTTGCACACAAGACCAAGCCCAAAAGATTCAAGAAATTAGCTATATCCCGTGGAAAGAATTCATAAAACTTTTGAGCTTAAGCAAAATAAGGGATAAATATAAATATATTTTAAGAAATTGGCGGCACTCACCGTTTCGCAAAAAGTTACGGAGTATACGCCATTTCTTTATCAAATTGCGCACGCGCAAAGGAAATAGCGTATTACGCATTTTAGGCATTACAATAATACAAGAGGAAAAGAAATGAAAAAAGCACTCATCACCGGCATCACCGGACAAGATGGTTCATATTTGGCGGAATTGCTGCTGGAAAAAGGCTATGAGGTGCATGGCCTCAAGCGACGTTCATCATTATTCAACACCGGCAGAATAGACCATTTGGCCGGAAAAATAATTTTGCATGACGGCGACTTGACCGACAGCTCAAATTTGATACGTCTGATGAAAGAGATAGCCCCGGATGAAGTTTATAATTTGGCGGCCCAATCGCATGTTAAAGTCTCCTGGGATTGTCCGGAATATACGGCAGATAGTGATGCCTTGGGCACATTGCGCTTGTTAGAAGCAATTCGCATTTGCGGGTTAGAGAAAAAGACCAAGTTTTACCAAGCCTCAACATCAGAATTATTTGGCTTGATTCAAGAACCTATCCAAAAGGAGACGACGCCGTTTTACCCGCGTTCACCTTATGCGGTAGCAAAGCTTTATGCTTACTGGATTTGCGTCAACTATCGTGAGAGCTTTGGCATTTTTGCCGCCAACGGCATATTGTTTAACCACGAGAGCCCCAGACGCGGCGAAACCTTTGTCACTCGCAAAATCACCATGGCAGCTTGCCGCATAGCCTTAGGTATGCAAGACAAGTTGCAACTTGGCAATTTGAGCGCCAAGCGCGATTGGGGCCATGCCAAAGACTATGTTGAAGGCATGTGGCGCATTCTGCAACAAGACAAACCGGAAGATTTTGTTTTGGCAACGGGTACCACCACGTCTATTCGTGATTTCTGCACCATGACTTTTAAGGAATTGGGCATTGACATTGAATGGCAAGGTGAGGGTGTAAATGAAAAAGGCATTGATAAGAAAACCGGCAAAGTCTTGGTAGAGGTCAATCCTAAATTCTTCCGTCCGGCCGAAGTTGAGCTATTGTTGGGCGATTCTACCAAAGCCAGAACCAAATTGGGCTGGAAACCACGCTACGACCTCGCTGCCTTGGTCAAAGAAATGGTGGCAGAGGACTATAAGTTAGCCCAAAAAGAAAAATTACTAAACGATAACGGTTATGAAACCCTGACCCCGCGTGAGGCCTAAGGAGGATGCGATGGAAAAAAATGCAAAAATATATGTAGCCGGTCACCATGGATTGGTAGGGTCTGCAATTGTCAGAAAACTAAAAGCACAAGGCTATAACAACATAATTACCCGCAGCTCCAAGGACTTGGATTTAACCAATCAAGCGGCAACGGATAAGTTTTTTGAGCAAGAAAAGCCTGATTATGTCTTTTTAGCAGCAGCCAAAGTCGGCGGTATTATGGCTAACCAAACCTATCCGGCGGAGTTTATTTATAAAAACTTGATGATTTCCACCAATGTAATTAACAGTGCTTATCGCCACGGCGTAAAGAAACTGCTCAATCTTGGGTCATCTTGCATCTATCCGCGCATGGCGCCGCAACCGATGAAGGAGGAGTGCTTGCTCACCTCTGAGTTGGAAAAAACCAACGAGGCTTATGCCTTGGCCAAAATTGCGGCCATCAAACTCTGTCGGTATTACAATCAACAATATGGCACCAACTTTATTTCGGTAATGCCGACCAATCAGTATGGCATAGGAGATAACTTTAATATGGAAACAGCTCACTTATTGCCGATGATTTTGCGCCGTTTCCACTTAGCAAAATTGTTATCTGAAAATAATTTTGCGGCCATACGCAAAGATTTGCAAAAATATAAATTAGGTTGGGGATTGGATGAAAAAATCAATTATGATGACAATCAATCATTAGAACAAGCCCTCAATCAGGTTGGTGCCTATAAAGATAAGGTCGTTTTATGGGGTGATGGCTCGGTTTATCGTGAAATGATGTGCTCTGACGACTTGGCTGATGCTTGCGTCTATCTGATGGAAAATAAGGATTATAAAGACATTGGGGAACATGTAAATATTACGGATGGCACGGATATTCAGTTAAAAGAATTGTTTGCTATTGTAAAAGAGATAGTAGGCTTTGCGGGCAAGATTGAATATGATCCGAGCAAACCCAACGGAACCCCGCGCAAGCAAATGGATGCCACTCGTATCAAATCCTTAGGCTGGCAACCCAAAATTCCATTAAAACAAGGCATCAAACAATTTTATGAATGGTATGTCAATGAATAAAAAATTTCCTTTAGTAACCATTGTTACATGTACATACAACATCATTAATTCAGGTAGGGAAAAAGTGCTACGTCAGTGCTTTGCCTCAATTCATAATCAATCTTATCCCAATGTTGAACATTTGGTAATTGATGGTAATTCAACAGATGGAACACAAAAGATTTTAGATGAATATCAGAAAGAAGGAAAATTAACTTATTATTCAGAACCAGATACTGGTATTTACGATGCAATGAATAAGGGCATAAGGAAAGCCAAAGGAAAATACGTTGCATTTATGAACTCAGATGATTTTTACAATCGTTTGGATGCTGTAGAGCAAGCTGTAAAAGTTTTAGAAAAGACCAGTGCGGATTTTTGCGGAGGTAATACGTTCTTTTTAGATGAAACCAATCCCCAAAACAATCACTATCGTTATGGAAATTTACATCAAATATTTACATTAATGCCATTTTGTCACCAAACAATGTTTTGTAAACGTACAGTACTAAAAGAAAATATGTTTGATACTTCTTTTAGAAGTGCAGGAGATTATGATTTAATTATAAGATTGTATTTGAAAGGCTATAAAGCAGTTCTTGTCCCATTAACATATGTAACATTTCGTATGGGAGGAGAATCTTATTTGAATTATCAAGTAAGTCATCAAGAATGTTTGCAAATAATGGATAAATATTTTGGAAAATATTACCATATGAATGGAGAAGAGCAAAAACAGTGGCTTTATCAACATATTTTGCCATTGGCACTGGAAGAAAAAATCGAAAAATATTTAAAAGACAAGCAATCAGCAAATATTCCAAGACTTACAGTGATTACAGCCTGTTTTAACATAAAAAAAGCAGGTCGAATAGAGAGCTTTAAAAAGTGTTTGGAAAGCGTACACAACCAAACATATCCAAATATTGAGCATCTGATCATAGATGGAGCTTCAACAGATGGAACCATAGAAATTTTGCAAAATTATGCCAAAAAAGGCTGGATAAAATATATTTCAGAGCCAGATTCTGGAATTTATGATGCGATGAGAAAAGGGGTAGAAAACGCCTCAGGCGAATATTGTTATTTTTTAAATACAGATGACCATTTTTACGATAAAAATGTAGTTAAAGATGTAATGAAATATTTTGCCGAGACAAATGTAGATGCCTGCTTTGGTGATTTATTTCCTTATTTGGTGGATAAAAATGCGCCATATGTAAAGGTTTTTGAATTAAATAAACCGGCATCATTTGCCGATATAGTAACGAAAGCGGATATACTACGTCGTAACATTCATCACCAAACAATATTTTATAACAAAAAAATATTCTATAATTCTTCATTTTTTGATGAGAAATTATCATCAGGAAGTGATTGGTTGTTACATTGTCAAGCATTTATAAAAAATAATTACAGCTTTAAGCATATAGATAGAACGATAACCTGTTTTAATATGGGAGGAGTTTCTACCAATAGTAAAAATAACCCAATAAAAGAATGTGAGATAGTTCAAAAATATTTGTATAATAATTATGGACAATATGTTGAACATGAAATTAATAATATTTTAGAAAAAAAGCAAAAAAACAAAAAAGTTAAAATAGGTTTTATTACGTTACTCAGAATTAAAGAGAAAAAGAATAGTAAAAAATTCTTTCTATTTAATTTCTTGCCTATTTTTAAAATCCAAAAAAAGAACAATAAAAAGAAATATTATCTTTTCGGATGTATCAAGGTTTTTAAGAAGAAAGATTATAAAAAAATTATTTGTAATTATAGAGAGCAACTTGTAGCTCAAAAACACTCTTATGAAGAACAACTTAACCAACAAGCCATACATCTAAAATCTTATTCTCAAGCTGGTGAAGATAAGGTAATTGACTTTATTTTCTTTTACTTTACCAATGTTGACCGCAGTCAAATAAGATATTTAGATATTGGAGCAAATTATCCAATAGACGGAAATAATACCTATTTTTACTATTTAAGAAATGGTGAAGGTGTTTTGGTTGAGCCCAATAAGGACTTATGTCTTTTGGCAGAAGAGAAGAGGCCGAGAGATATAGTTCTAAATGCAGGAGTTAAGTTTAACAGTGACGATTCAGCACAATATTACGCATTTGATGAATGCGGGTTAAATACTTTTGATAGTTCACGAGTCGAAGCTATAACATCCAAAGGGCATAAATTAATTGACCAATATAAGGTACAATTAATTTCAGTCAATGAAGTATTAAAACAATATTTTCCCGAAGGTATCGATTATGTTTCAATAGATGCGGAAGGCGTAGATATAGCAATTCTGAAATCGATTGATTTCAAACAATATCGACCAAAGCTATTTTGTGTTGAAGCCAATAAGAATGTACTAGATAGAAAAGCAAAATCGGAAGTCATAGAATTTTTAGAAAGCAAAGACTATGTTTTGTTAGCTGATACATCAATCAATTATATATTTTTAGCAAAAGAAGAATTGATTATAGGAAAGTATTGTTAGAAAAGGAAAAAAATGTCAAATATCATAAAAAAATCAGAAATGGAATATTCTTCCAGTAGTTTATGTGATAAAATGGGACGAGTATTTCACTGGCAAGGACGTATCTTTAGAGAAATAAACAAAAATTATGAAGATAGAGTAAGAGCGTTTTTAACATCAGAACTTTTTGCTGAGTTGGTTCGAAACAAATATATTCCAGATACAAAAATCTCAGAATACCATATAGAAAATGAATCATGTTTGCTTTTAGAACACGAAAAAGTTCAAACATCAGCTCCAAGTGATTGGTCTTTTTCTATGCTGAAAGATGCATCACTATTTTTACTAAAATTAAATAATTTTTTAAAGCAATATGGTTATAACCTATCTGATGGACATTTATGGAATGTGTGTTTTTATAACAATCATCCCATGTTAGTTGATTTCGGTTCAATGGTTCCATTGGAGTTAGGAAGTTGTTTTGAAAAAGAATTTATACTTACTTGCGGCTATCCTCTAATACTATTTAATCAACAAGAAAGTTATTTAGCAAAAGCATTGTTAAGTTCTCCGAGTTGCATCTATCAACGCACAATTCCATGTGGTAAAATAGAAGAGTCAGCAGTAGTCCATACATGTATTAGAAAATTTTTTAATAAAATTAAATGCACAAACTGCTTTAAAAAATTAGAAAAATTAGAAAAAAAGTTATTAAAGCCACAATTTATAGAAAAACACATAAAAAGCCCTGTCCTAGAAAAAACAATGTGGGAAGGCTATCAGAATGATTTTTTTAACGATATTGAAAAAGGTAAATTAAATAACCGATTTAATCGTTTTGATAATATAAAAAAGTATATTCAAACTTATTGTCCTGATGCCGAAAGTGTAACTGATTTAGCCGGAAATCAAGGAGGAATGTGCTATTATTTAGAAAAAAATATTCCTCAACTAAAAAATTTGATAAGCATAGATTATGATGAGAAAGCGATTGAAAGTGCATATCAATATTTTAAAACTCATAATACAAAACTAAATATAATTTTAGGGAATTTTATGCTTCCCATCAGAGATAATTTTTCTAAAACTTATCAATCAGATGTGGTTTTAGCGTTAGCAGTTACCCACCACTTAGTTTTAAGCCAAGGATTTCATTTAAGTAGTATTTTTGAAACCATAAAATCCTATTCCAATAAATATGTATTTATTGAGTTTATGCCATGGGGATTATGGGGCGGTGGAGAAAAACCAGCAATACCAGATTGGTATACTCAAGAATGGTTCCAAAAGACATTTAAACAATATTTTACATTATTGCATCAGGAAGATTTTGGAAATAATAGAATTTTATTCATAGGACAGATAAAAGGAGAATAAAAAAATGTATAAATATCCTGTTTATCAACCGAGTTTAACCGGAAACGAGAAAAAATATGTTGATGAATGTTTGGATTCAACATGGATTTCATCAAAAGGGAAATTTGTGAATGAATTTGAAAAAAACTTTTCGCATTACATAGGCGTAAAAAATGGCACGGGTGTGTGCAATGGAACAGTTGCAATTCATTTAGCATTAGTAGCATTAGGATTGGGAGAGGGCGATGAAGTAATAGTACCGACCTTTACCTATATAGCCTCAGCTAATCCAATATTGCAAGTTGGAGCAAAACCAGTTTTTGTAGATTCAAAAAGCGATAGTTGGCAGGTAGATCCTGAAGACATTAAAGCTAAGATAACACCTAAAACCAAAGCTCTAATGGTGGTACACTTATATGGTCATCCCTGCGATATGGATGAAATTATGAAAATAGCCAAAGAACATAATCTGTTTGTAATTGAGGATTGTGCTGAAGCGATAGGTTCTGAATATAAAGGAAAAAAAGTGGGCTCGTTTGGTGATGTTGCATGCTTTTCCTTTTTTGGAAATAAAACCATAACATGCGGGGAAGGCGGAATGGTTTTGACCAATAGTGACTATCTTTATGGTCGCTTGGTCCATTTCAAAGGACAAGGTTTAGCTAAATATCGTGAATATTGGCATGATACAATGGGCTACAACTATCGTATGACCAATATTCAGGCAGCAATCGGCTTAGCCCAATTTGAGCAAATAGATAAGTTTATAGAAAAGAAACAAAAATTAGCAGATTGGTATAAAGAAAAATTAAAAAATTTGCCGATAAAATTTCATGATGCCATTGGCAATGTAAAGCATACTTATTGGATGTGCTCAATTCTGGTTGCAAGTGAAGAAGAAAGAGAAGCACTGCGTAATTATTTGAAAGAGCAGGGCATTGAAACGCGTCCGACATTCTACCCAATACACACAATGCCAATATATGCCCAAAAATATGAGCGTCACGAAGTGGCTGAAGACATAGCACTAAGAGGAATCAATCTCCCGTCATATCCGGCACTGGAAGAAAAAGATATTGACTATATTTGTGATAAAATAGAAGAGTTTTATGGAGCTAAAAAATGAAAATAATTCTGTGTGGCTATAATTGGATTGGCTGTAATGTTTTAGAGCAACTTCTAGTCAATAAACATGAGGTGTTTGTTTTTACACATGAAAATCCTTATTATATCCCATCATTGATAGATGAATGCAAAAGAAAAGGGATAAGCTATTCATGTGAAGATATTTCTAAGTCAAAATTACCATTTAAACCAGATATTATTTGCAGTATTTATTATCGTTACCTCATAAAGCCTCATATTATTCAAGGTTGTAATGGAAAAATATTCAATCTTCACCCGGCATTATTGCCTAAATACAGAGGTTGCAGTAGCATAACATGGGCTTTAATTAATGGTGAGAAGGAAACGGGGTATAGCTACCACTATATTGATGAACAGTGCGATACTGGAAATATAATTTTACAAAAATCAATTCCAATAGAATCCTATGATACACAACAAAGTTTATATA
Organism: uncultured Alphaproteobacteria bacterium; assembly: GCA_944390035.1. GTDB lineage: Bacteria > Pseudomonadota > Alphaproteobacteria > RF32 > CAG-239 > Scatocola. The sequence continues at coordinate 27,139 of CALXOP010000051.1, forward strand.
ATAGGGTGATGTTTGAAGCTTCAAAAGACTTTTTAAAAGTATTAACGATGGTACGAGATGGTAAGGTAGGCCATGCTCAGCAAGGAATAAGTAGTTATTATAAAAGAGGATGTCCTTACCAAGGAGAGATTAACCCACAATGGTCAGATGCACAGGTTGAACGTTTTATTCGAGCCATGTATAATCCACCTTATCCATATGCCTCCTATAAAGGGCAAGAAGTTAAATCAATGCAAGAATATTTGAAATTTAAAACACGGGACTAAAATGAGAATAGGGATTTTAACAGAAAATTTTGTAGGTTTGTCAGGTGCTAACGATTTTTTAAAACAGCTAATAGTTTCATTGGAAACGATTTCTGATGCAAAAAATATAGAACTTTACATCCTATTAAAAGCTATAAATTATAAAAGATATAAGGGAATAAGACGTGTTATAAAAAAAATTCAAGAAAAGATGCAATTAAAGCAAGCTTTTAGCGAGTTTAAAAAGTGCAAAAAAATTATATATACTCAAGAAACACCTGAAAAAGCAATACAAAAATATAATTTGGATATAGTCTTTCCTTATATGCGTTTTGACAAATTAAGTATTCCGACGGTTGGTTATTTATATGATTGCCAACACCGCCATTTGCCAGAATTTTTTAACGAAGAAATAATAAAAGCCAGAGATTCATATTTTCAAGATATGATAAATCACTATAAAAAAATTATAGTGAATGCTCAAACAGTAAAAGATGATTTAATCAAATTTTTTAATGCCCGACCGGAGCAAATTTTTGTTTTACCATATACCCCTAAAATTGATTTGCGCTTTTATAAAGATTATTCATCACAAATAAAAAAATATAATTTGCCGGCAAGATACTTTATAATGTCCAATCAATTTTGGGTACATAAAGACCATCCAACGGCCCTAAGAGCTTTTGCTGAATATCTGAAGACTGATTCAGATATGGAATTTATATTTACCGGAGCAATGGAAGATTCACGCCGCCCAAATTATATCAATGAATTAAAACAACTGGTGACAGATTTGGGATTAGAGAACAAAATCAGATTTTTAGGTCTTATTCCAAAAGAAGAACAGTTACAAATTATGAAAGGAGCAGTTGCTGTCATTCAAACTACTTTATTTGAGGGAGGACCTGGCGGTGGCTCTGTTTATGATGCCGCAGCACTGGGAATTCCGGCAATTGTTTCGGATATAGAAACCAATAAGGGAATAAAATATGAGCGCGCTCACTTTTTTAAGGCAGGAGATGAGTATGATTTATATAAAAAAATGAAGGATGTTGTTAGTAAGCATTATTCTAAGATACCAACGCCCGAATTAATTCAACAAAGTAAAAAAAATATGCAAATATTAGGAAGTAGTTTGGTAGATTTGCTACAAAAGCACAAGGAAAACAATGATTAAGTTAATAAATTATATATTTACGACTTGGTTTAAATTACCAGAAAAGCTCCGCTTTTTGCTGGTCGGTGGGTTTAATACAGTCGTTTCGTATATGATGTTTGCCTGTTTTATCTTTTTGATAGGTGCGGAAAAATACCAACAAAGTTTAATTTTATCATGGATATTATCTTCGTGTATTTCTTTTACTACGCAGAAAATATTTGTATTTCAAACTAAAGGAAATTGGCTGAAGGAATATATTAAATGCATTTTAACCTGGAGTATAGGTTACTTTATAAATGCCGGAACTCTGGAAGCAGTGATTGTTTTATTGAAAATGAATGTTTACATAGGCCAAGCGCTATCTATATTATTAACAACAGTAATAACTTACATCTTGTTTAAACACTTTGCTTTCAAAGGAGAGAAATAAAATGGTTGAAAAGTGTCCCAAGTTGCTCATTGTAATTCCTTGTTACAATGAGGAGGAAGTTTTAGATATCACAATAAAAAAAATGCAAAGTCTATTAAAAGAAATGGTAAAACAGATGCTGGTTAGTCCGCAAAGTAAAGTGTGTTTTGTCAATAATGGAAGTAGAGATAATACTTGGAATAAGATAAAAAGTAATATAAAAACAAATTCTTTGATTGGTGGAATTAATTTATCTCGCAATTTTGGTCATCAAAGTGCAGTTCTTGCAGGGCTTTTAGAAGAGAAAGCAGATATTTATATTTCTATTGATGCGGATTTACAGGATGATCCTCAAGTAATATTTGAAATGGTACAAAAATACAAAGAAGGCAATGATATTGTTTACGGAGTAAGAGCTAAAAGAAACATAGATAGCTTATTTAAAAAATATACAGCACTTGGCTTTTATAAACTGATGGCTTTTTTAGGGGTAAATATTGTATACAATCACGCAGATTTTAGATTAATGAGTAACAGAGCTGTTCAAACATTAAAAAAATTTCCGGAAAGAAATGTTTTTTTACGAGCCATGGTTCCTTTACTCGGGTTTAAATCTTGTACAGTTTCGTACGATCGTAAACAAAGATTAGCAGGAGAATCAAAATATCCTTTAAAAAAAATGGTAAGCTTTGCTTGGAATGGAATTACGAGCTTTTCTGAAGTTCCTCTACATCTTGTTACTTTTTTAGGTTTTGCAACCTGTATGATAAGCTTTTTCCTTTTTCTATATTCGCTTTATAGTTGGATGTCTGGAAATGCTCTAATTGGGTGGACATCATTGATTACAGCGCTAACTTTCTTTAGTGGAGTAATTTTACTGTCGATAGGAATAATCGGAGAATATATTGGAAAGATATTTATAGAAGTAAAAAATCGCCCTTTATATATTGTAGATGAAAAGGTAAATTTAGATGAACAAAGCAATAATAAATAATATTGGATATTATATTTTAGGAATAATAACGGTTATATGTTCATATTGGATTATAAAAAACGCCAATTGGATAATTGGTGATGATATTATGTTTATAACTGGAAGCGGAATAGGAAAAAATAATGTAATGATGTATGGTTCAGGAAGATTTTTTCCCCTTGCGTTTCAAGAATTTAATATTTTAAATTTAATACCGAATGGACATACTCCTATAGCCCATTATATAATTTCATTAATCAGTTTTTATGCTTTTATATTCATCTTAGCGGAATTTTATAAAAAAATTATTTCTGAAAAACTAAACAATAAAATATTGATATCACTTTTTGTTTGTGCGTTTGTTTTAATATATTTTATGCATATATCTTTTATGTCTATGTACATGGAAATTATTTTTCCAGAACGAATGGTAATGCTATGGCTGTCTTTATTTATGCTATCATATTATCAAGGATTAAAAACACAAAAAACAAAATGGTATATTTTAGCAGCACTTATTTCTGTATTAAATATGTACTATAAAGAGCCAATCTTTGGGAGTTATCTTGTTTTTGTTGTTTTTAGTTTTTGTTTTTATGGAAAACATTTAAGTAAAGGTCAAAAAATATATAATTATATTACCTTGTTGGGGTGTGTTTCCTTTTTGATGAGCTACTATTTTATCGTTTACCAAAATTCTACAAGTTTTTACAATCAAGGGCGCTATTACGGAAACTTCTTAAATTTCTTACAAGAAATTTTTAGGTGGAACAAACCATTTTATATAATAATTTTATTGGGTTTTTATAGAGGCTGGCAAATAATTTTCAAGCAAGACCGAAGTCAACTTTATACAGATGGATTATTATTTAGCGGGTTAGCGTATTTATGCGCATATATTTTCTTAAATTTAAATGCTGCATATTATTTTTTGCCGGTTTATGTCTTTTGTATGCCGTCATTAATAGTATTTTCGGTATCACTTTTTAAGTACAAAAAAATATTAGGAATACTGGCAATGATAATATTCTATGCTACTTTTTCTGGTTGTTTTATCCATGTGAGAGGAAGTATTTATTTCCATCAATATAAACGTCAAAATGATATGGCTTTTCTTCAGCAAATAGCTGATAAATATCGTCAAGGTTATACCATAATATGGTATAAAAAATTTCAGCAACAAGAAAAAAACGCATTTTTTAATGTAAGTATAGCCGATAAATTTAATAAGTTAGATAAGTTCTTAACTTTTGCACTTAACGGAGAAAAAATACAAATCAAGCAAATTTCGGAGTTAAAAACTCCATTACAAACAAAGGAAATACTTATATATCCACCTGAAAATGAAATTGAAAGCACTTCAGATTTTGCAATCTTGGGTAAAAATGTAATATGTAATAAAACAGGCGAATATTTTTACTATTGCCTTAACAAGGAAAAGAAATAACTATGCTTTTTAATACATTTGATTTTATATTACTTTTTCTCCCCATAACCTGGCTGGTATATTTTTCTCTAAATAAGATGCATTTAGTCGAAGCCTCACGAGTCTGGTTGGTTCTATGTAGCTTATTCTTCTACGGATATTGGAATATCAATTATGTTATTTTGATATTAATCAGCATCTTTTTTAACTTTATGGTCGGAAATATGCTGAGCCTATATAATTTCAAACAACGTCGTTTAATGCTCACATTGGGTGTTAGTGTAAATCTTGCATTTTTAGGATACTACAAATATACAAATTTTTTTGTAGAAAATATCAATACTTTGTTAAACACTAATATTCAAGTAGGTAAAATAATATTACCACTAGCCATATCTTTTTTCACTTTTCAACAAATTGCTTATTTAGTGGATAGTTATAAAAGAGAGACTAAAGAATATGATTTTGTAAATTATGCCTTATTTGTGACATTTTTCCCGCAATTAATAGCAGGACCTATAGTTCATCATAAAGAAATAATTCCGCAGTTTATTTCAAAGCGGGCAAAATTGGTCAATTATAAAAATCTGTATTTTGGCTTAAGTGCATTTATCATCGGTTTGGCAAAGAAAGTCATCATAGCGGATAATTTGGCACCGATTGTTAATGATGGATTTAATAATTTTCAAAATTTGACTACTGGAGCAGCTTGGATAACGAGTATAAGCTATACATTTCAACTTTATTTTGATTTTAGTGGGTATTGTGATATGGCTTACGGAGCCGCATTAATGTTTAACATTGTGTTACCGATGAATTTTAACAGTCCTTATCAATCCCTAAATATTCAAGATTTTTGGAGACGTTGGCATATAACTTTATCAAAATGGTTGCAGATGTATGTCTATATTCCGTTGGGAGGTAACAGAAAGGGCAATATAAGAACTTACCTTAATTTATTTATAGTATTTGTTATATGTGGAATATGGCATGGCGCAGGATGGACTTTTATTTTGTGGGGCATAGTGCATGGTCTGGGTATGTTGCTATATCGCTTTTATAAAAACAACTTCCAAAAGAAGTTCCCTATATCTCCTTTACTTTCGTGGGTGTTAACGTTTAATTTTGTAAATGCAGCTTGGGTATTGTTCAGGGCTGATAATATCAAACAAGCAGAAAAAATTCTCTCTAAAATGTACGATTGGCAAACTTATAAACAAGAGGTTGCTCTTTTGTTGTTATTGATAATAATTTTGAGTGGAAAGAATATATACAATGAAGGAATTAAAAGCAGTTATGGAACAAGTATATGGATAGCAATAGTCGCCTTTATTAGTCTTGTATGTATGCTGACAATTTATCAAGCCAGCCCATTTCTATATTTTAATTTTTAGGATGTCGATATGAAATTATATAAAAGATTATTTTTCTTAATAATCATAACATGTTTGGGGCTTTTTGTCCTTCGCTATATAGCAACTTTGGCTATTGTATATAAGGGCAAGAATATTGCTGAAAATGGTTCTTTGATGTTACAAATCTATGCTTGTAAAGATGTTTTAGCGCAGAGATTATCGGATAAGAAGAATCGATTGATTGTAATTTCGGGGTCTAATGGTCTATATGGAATTAACAATACAATATTAGAGCAAGAAACCGGGTTACCTGTGATAAATATGGCAACGCATGCCGGGCTTCCTCTAGATTATTTAATGGCAAGAAGCTTAAAATATGTAAAATCAGGAGATATAGTCGTTTTACCGCTGGAATTTGCCTATTATGGTCGTCCGAAATTTGAAGAATGGGAAATGCAAAGCTTATTTTACTGGGGGAAATCATTTTTAAGAGATTTACCTCTATGGCAAAGTTTTGAGTATCTGATAAGAGTTCCAACAGAAGTTTTTAGAAAACAGATGAAATCCAAAACATTACCAACAGAAGATGAATGGATAAAAGCAGGCCAATGTGACTTTTCAAAACAAATAAAATTTACACAAATAGGGCAAGAATATCTTCAAAAAGATGGAACATACTTATCGGGAGATAAGAATATTTATAATAAGTTAAATGGATACGGATTATCAACTACCGAATTTCGGCTTAAACAAATTGCTGAATATAAAAGACTTATTGAAAGTAAGGGAGCAAAATTTTTTCTAACATACCCGGCTTTACTAGAAAATGAAGCTTTTAATTTAAAAGATGAAAACATCCAAAGGAGCATCAAATTTTTTGAAGAAAAGTTATCGAAATTTGGCTTGATATTAAATTGTTCTCCTGAAAATTCTTATTTTGAAAGAAAATATTTTTATGATACAGAATATCATTTGACTAACGAAGGTGCAGTTAAACGGAGCAAAAATTTAGGAAAATGCCTTCGTAAGACATTTTCTCTTACTCCACAGAGGCTTTTGGAAGAGGAAACAATATTTTTAAATGTAATCTCTGGCTTTTATGCTAATGAAGGTTTTGGTCGTTGGTCTGAAGGAACGACAAGTATCATAAGGTTATATTTTAATTCGGAAAATAAAGTAAAATTAAAATTTGATGTGTTTCCCTTTCTTTCCAGACAGCAACCTAAATTGCAAACTAAAATATTTATAGGAAAAGAGTTGATTGCTACATGGAATTTTGAACAAGGAAAACAATTTCCCAATACAGTAATTGATATTCCCAAAAAATTTATCAAAAAAGATAAGTTTATTGATTTAGAATTTCATTATTCAAATAATAAATCACCTCAAGAATTAGAGCTCAGTAATGATAATAGAATATTAAATTTAGGATTTAAAAGTGTAACAATTATAGGTTCGTCAGAAAGTGAATAAGAAAAAAACTCCCGATTCGGAAGAATTGGGAGTTTTTTTAAGCTAAAATCAAATAGATTATAAGAATTTATCAAGGTTTTGAATATGTCTGACCGGAACTTTGTATTCTCTGGCGACATCGTCATCTTCAATTTCAACAATCAGCAACTCATCAACCGATTTGAGCGGAGATCTGGCTTTTTCATTAATATTGTCCAGCATAATTGCGCTTTCTCTGCTACGATACAAAAGGGCACTTGAACCGCCGTCATAAACAAAACGTGGGTTTTCAGGGCCTCCTTGATGATATTTGATAATAATCAAAATTTCACCGGCAGCATTCTGCAAGATATCATATCTGCCTTCTTGTTCAGAGTTGTTCTTGTTTGCCATAATAAGTTTCCTTATAAAATGAACCATCAAAATTTAAGAGCACGATAGCATATAATTATTAACAAATATACTACAAAATAAATTTTTTGCAAAAAAATGATTTTTTGTGTTGACTAAGTATCATTTATCTTTTATATATCACCTCGTTGTTGATAACAAATTATTGGGTGCGTAGCTCAGTCGGTAGAGCATTTGACTTTTAATCAAAGGGTCTCGGGTTCGAATCCCGACGCGCTCACCAATAGAAACCCTAGCCAGTTGGCTAGGGTTTTTTGTGTATGGAGCCAAGATTCGCCGACGAGAAAAAAGGGGGGATATCTCCATATTTTGCTCCGAGTCGCAATCAAAGCAAAATCGCAAACAAAATTCCGATTCGCATTGCTCAAATGATATGTTGTTAAAATCACCATAATTCTTGCAATTCTCATTAAGAAAATTTACTTATGTCACATAAGCCTAATTATTAAAAAATAATTGTATGAAAGATGTGATTCTAACACAAACGGCAATAAAATATATTGTCGAACACAGACAAGGCACGCGAGATGAACTGATAGAACAAATCGGAGACGAACTATATAGTGAATTTTGTGAAGCAGGAATAATTTCTCGTGACGCCTATTGGAAATTGTTACGGCTTTCTAAAGCAAATTATGAGACGTACTTTGGAATGCCTGAAAGCTAATCAATAAGATTAGTTCCTAAAGAAAAATCCCCGACACCAAAACTCGGGGATTTTCCGTCAGATAAGCCAAGAAAGCGCTTGACTCAAAAGAAAGTATAAGTCTAAATAAAACTAAGTTTAAATTTTGAGAAAAGTAATGACTACCGCTAAAAACTTGTATTTAACCAAAATCCAGCTCAAGGCCGAGTTGGATAGGTGTTTGAATTGCCCAACCAAACCATGTATGAACGCTTGTCCGGTCAACTGTAGCCCGCAGGAATTTATTTCCCATGCCCAAAAAGGCGAATATGACGAAGCTGTCAAGACCATTACGCGGAATAACCCCATGGGGCAGACATGCGGACTGATTTGTCCCGATAAATTTTGCATGAAGGCTTGCACGCGGAGCCATATTGACTTTTCGGTGAATATTCCCAAGGTCCAAGCCACCATATTGGAAAACTTTAGAAAAACCACAGAAGACTACCAAAACACGCATGCCAACGGGCACAAAATTGCCGTTATCGGCGCCGGACCGGCCGGCATGGCTGCAGCCTCTACCTTGGGCAAACAAGGTTATCAGGTAACCGTCTATGAGGCTTCGGCAGAAATCGGCGGGGCGCTAAACTTAATTCCCGATGAGCGCTTACCCCATGCCGTGATTGAGAAAGATTGGTCTTTTATCTATAATCCCGACTATATCAAACTCGAGCTCAATGCGAAAGTGGCAAATCCTGAGGAGCTATTGACCCAGGGCTTTGACGGCGTGATTGTCTCGACCGGCGAGCCGAATTGCACGGCCTTAAATATAATCGGTGAAGACAACAGTATTTCTTACATGAAATATTTGCACAATCCCGAAATTTATAAAACAACGGGTAAAGTTGCAATTATCGGCGGCGGTAATGTTGCGGCCGACTGTGCGCTAACGGCTGCGGCCAATGGCTCTGAACATGTGGAAATGTTTGTCCGTCGTCGGTTGTCGGATATGCGTATTTCCAAACACGAATATCTGGAGCTGATTAATCGTCAGGTAAACATTACGGCACTGACCAGCCCTGAGAGATTCGAAAAGAAAAACGGCAAAATCTCGCTCTTTGTACATAAAAATCAATTTGAGAACGGAAAACTCCAAGCCTTGCCGAATTCCACCATCGAGCTTCCGGGGTTTGATTTGGTGATTAAAGCTGTCGGCAGTAAGGCTGACCCAAAAATTGATAATCCGCGCATTATCTATGCCGGAGACTGCAAAACCGGAGGTTCCACGATTGTGGAGGCTTTGTCTTCAGGCAAAACGGCGGCAGAATTGATGATGCACGAATTGGCCTGCGCCGCAGAATAAAAGCAATAAAAAATCCCCTCTAAAAAATAGACCAGAAGGGATTTTGTTTGAGGTTTATGGCAGTTTAGGCGTGCAGACCGGCCTGATAGGCTTCATCCATTGCCGGAGAGGACTGAATATCGCCGATATTCCAAGCTCCCGTACCGTAAATAATGCCTTTTTCTTTTGCATTATCCAAACAATCTTCGGTAAAACCGCGAAAAGCCTCTAAAACACGTTGCATATTTTGTTTGCTGGTATCCGCCGCGGCAATAATGAAATAAATGTCTTTGTTGCTGATTTCGGTATATCTCGGCACACAGCGGTCAATAAAAGTTTTCATCTGCCCGTTCATAGAGTAGAAATAAACCGGCGTTGCCAACACAATCACATCGGCTTCAACCATTTTGTTTAAGATTTCTTCCATATCATCTTTTTGCACGCATTTGTGCGTATTGTTGCAAACACCGCACCCATGGCAAAAATTAATATGTTTGTCGTTGAGATTGATTTTTTCAACTCTGTTTCCGGCCTCAAGTGCCCCTTTAATAAATTGGTTGCACAAAGTTTCGGAGTTGCCGTTTTTGCGAAAACTAGACGAGATAACTAAAATTTGTTTAGACATGTATCATCCTTTCAAATAAAAAAAAGTAATTAGTTGTTGGCAAGAGCAGATACCGCGGCAATACCGTTAAGCGTTCTGGGATAACCGATATAAGGCAACATCTGGGTCAAAGCTGCAAATAAAACCTCTTTGTCATTGCCGATATTGATATTTCCTTGTGCATGAGCTTTTACTTGAGCATCAGCACCGCCTAAGGCCACCAAGGTCGCAAAAGTCAACAATTCACGTGTCTTAAGCTCCAAACCGGTTCGGGTATAATAATCGCCGAAACAATTTGCCGACAAAAAGTCTTGAATATGTTTGAGGTTTGCGGGAGCACTATCGCGCATGGCTAAAATATTTTGCTCACCAAAAATTTGGCATTGTGCCTGCAATCCTTTCTCAAAACGTGTCTCAGGCGTAACGGTTGTTTGAGGCGCTAAGGGAAGATTAATTCCCTTTTGTGCCATAACCTGATTGGAAAGCGCTAAAAAGTCAGCAGCCTTTGCCATCCCGACATAAGGAATTGTCTGTACAACCGCCTCATGGAGCTTAATTGGTGAAATTTGAGCATCTAAGGCCGCATCTAAAACTTGGCGAAAACTCTCTTGTCCTTGCGCGGCCACATTGGCAACGATTAACACCAAATATCTCTCCTCATTTGAGAGTTTGTTTTGCGCTAAAACCTCATTTTTAACAAAGTCTTGCCAAACTTGCATAATGTCGGTTTGGTTAAGTTTTGATGTCTGAGCCATTTTATTTCTCCCGATAACAATTCCTAAACTAAGCCCTACCGCCAGTAAGACGAGGGAAAGAATAAGTCCTTTAGCCTTCATTATTTATATTCCTCATCTGTGACCGGCTCCAGCCAAGTTGCCACATTGTTTGGCACATTGGTCTCAACCGAAATATGTGTAAACCAGCTGTTTGGTGCGGCACCGTGCCAGTGCTCAACATCAGGTGCAATCCGAACGACATCACCTTTGTGCAAAATTTGAATTTCTTTGCCCCGCTCTTGGTAACGACCTTCGCCGTTGAGAACGAGTAAAATTTGGCCGCCGCTGTGCTTGTGCCAGTTGGTGCGTGCTTTGGGTTCAAAGGTGACATTGCCGATAGGGGCGTTAAAGGTTTTGTCATTAGGACTAAGCATGGTGAGATAAGTTTGTCCGGTAAAAAATTTGCCGTAAGGATTGGGCTCACCTTGTTCAAAAACAGTATCAATCGGTGCTTTTTGCATATTCTCCTCCTTTTTGGGGTTAAGGTTAATGAGCGTAATTTCAGATTCTGCGCCAAAACGCATTTGCGGTCCCCATTGTCCGGCACCGTTAGAAACATAAATCAGAGCGCCGTTTTCCAAATGATATAAACCGGACAAGTAAGGATTATAAGCTTTGGTCAGAATATGAAAAGGAAAGATTTGCCCGCCGTGTGTATGACCTGAAATTTCCAAGTCAAATATTTGTTCATTTTTAAAATCACTTGGCGTGTGTGACATTAAGATTTTGTATTGATTATTATGTGCAAGTTTGAAAGCTCTTTTGGCATCAGCTTCTTTTTTGTATGCCTGACCCGAGAATAAATCGGGGATTCCCGCCACATAAACTTCCCCAAGCGAAATGCCGTCATTTTCCAACAACTTGAAACCTTGAGCCTTAAGAGCGGCAATGCTTGCCTGATAACCGTTATAAAATTCGTGATTTCCGGTTACAAAATAAATGCCGCGCGGCGCCTTTAAATCTTTGAGCAAGGATAAGGTTTTGGCGCTGATTTGCGTGTCATCATCAATAATATCACCACCCAATAAAACCACATCCGGGTTAAGCTCATTAGTTTTTTGCACAATTGCTTTGACTTTGTCATCAGCAATCACGCGGTGGATATGAATATCACTTAAATAAGCGATTCTCAGAGGCTTTGAGATTTTATCCGAGACAACATTGACTTCTCGCACGTCGGGAACTTTTGTGCCGGCATATAACGCATAAGCAGAGCATAAAAAGGCCGCCAATATCAAACCCAAATTAATTTTTCCGCTATTTAGCCAAGAGGCAGCGGAAGAATTGATAAACTTGCATCCCAAGAGTGCTAAATCGCGCAATACAACACCGCTGAATAAGATAATGCCCATAATAAAAATAAAATAGAGTAGGTAGCGGTAAAAGGGATAAACTTTCCCTAAAATATGTTCCGCTTGGTAGGACACAAACAAAGGAATACACCCTAAGGTCAACATAACCAGCAACAAAATAGCTTTGCCGCCCCAAGCAATGTCCAGTCCGTAAACCAGCCTAAAAAACAAATATAAAAAGACCAAACTCCCTAAGACAGAGGTGGTAATAGCGCAAGAAATCATCTTTATCTCCTCTCAAATAAGTTTTCGATTCTGTTCTTATCATAATTTTTAGAGTTAACTCTAAGTCAAGAGTTTTTGTTGACGTGGGATAAAAAATTTATTACAGTCAAGAAAACGAAGGAGGAAATTATGGGATATTCAATCGGGCAAGTTGCCAAAAAAACCGGTTTGACGGCACACACTCTTAGGTATTATGAAAAAGAGGGCTTGTTACCCTTTGTCAAAAAGAGTGGCTCCGGCTTAAGAGTCTTTTCAGATTCGGATTTGGATTGGTTGGTACTCATTGAATGCCTCAAGGGCACCGGCATGAGCCTCAAAGACATAAAGCAATATATTGATTGGTATATGGAAGGCGATTCGACCCTCAACCAAAGACTGGAAATGTTTAAGCGCCAAAAGCTAAAATTAGAAGAGCAAATGAGCCAGCTCCAAAAACACATGGAAAAAATCAATTATAAAATTGCTTACTATACGGAAATCGTAGCCCACGGCAGTGAAGGCGTTTTTGAGCGCAATCCTGAGTTGGCGGCCGAAAGAAAACGGGTCTATGGCAAATAAATGTTAGAAAACGACATATTTTCAAGGCTTTCCAAGTCGCCGTTTCGTTCACGCTTTAAGCTTTCCGCTAAAGATAAAGCCTATGTCTCGACCAAGGGAGTGGCAACAATCAAAAAGCACGCTGAGGATTTTATCTCTCAAAGATTAGCTCCGGCCGAAATTCCCAATGACGGCAAACAAACGCCCATGCGCAATCATCCGGTTTTTGTGGCGCAACACGCAACGGCTTGCTGTTGTCGCGGTTGTCTGGAAAAATGGCACCATATTCCCAAAGGACGTGCCCTAACTCCAGACGAACAAAGCTATGTTGTAGAAGTTATTATGCGCTGGATTTCCCGCCAAATGAGCTAGATGAGGGAAGCCACCTTAACACCGACAACTTTTTGCAAGTCACGTAAAGCCAGCTCCACCTGACAACCGATTTTTCCGCCGCTAAAGATAATGCTCTCAAAATTTTGAGCGCTTTCATCAATAAACGTCGGAAAAACTTTTTTCATCCCAATCGGCGAGCACCCGCCGTGAATATATCCGGTCAAAGGCAGAAGTTCCTTGCTTTTTACCATTTCCACCGACTTTTCTCCGGCGCATTCGGCGGCTTTTTTCAAATCAAGCTCTTGGGCCACCGGAATCATATATACATAATGTTGCTTGGACTTGCCGACGGTAACCAAGGTCTTAAAGACTTGTGCCGGATTTTGGTGAAGCCTGTCGGCCACTTCCACGCCGCTAAGTGCGGTGGCAGCGTCATAAACATAGTGTTTATAAACAATTTTGTTCTTGTCTAAGATTCGCATGGCATTTGTTTTCGCTTCCATTTTTTTATTCCTCTGGTGATTAGTCGGCAATATGGCTTTAAAATCTGTGTTTTTTTGTTATATTACCGAAAGATTAGATAATAAAGAGGTTTTTTATATGCTGATAGAGGTTTTTTTATTTCTGGTAGTTGCCGGCATTTTGCCCATTGCCATAAAAGGGAAAAGACTTTCATTTGTGTATTTGTTGTTGCTGACCGTAAGTATTGCGTTAATGCTTGGCTATTTTTATCAGAATTGGCAACAAGGCACCAAAGATAATTTTACTTATGATTGGGTTTCATCACCTTACTATCCGGTCAAAATCCATTTGTTTTCCGATTTCACGCACTATGCACAAATATTTCCGTTTTTCCTCATCAGCGTGATTATGATAATTTTTAATTGCTTCAGCAAGATTGAAAAACGCAAATTAGAGCAAAACGGTCTGATTTGTTTGAATCTGGCGGCTTTGATAATGCTCATCTGCAGCGAAAACACCATCCAACTATTGGTAAGCGCCTGTGTGATAGATGTGTTGGGTTTTTATATTATCAATGAGAGTGCCGCGCGCCGCAAATATATCTTTTATAATCTGATGGCCGATATGG
>CALXOP010000052.1 GCA_944390035.1 uncultured Alphaproteobacteria bacterium
TCTCCTTGTCTCACAGAGTTCAAAGATTGAGCGCATAGTAGATGAAGGATGCGCAATAGTCAACTAGTTTTTGCAAAAAATTTCATAAATTTGAGTCTAAAAAACTTTTACCTTTCATTAACCTTTAGCCAGTACCTCTTTTTAGACCTTTTATCGGAGTCATTTTCACAAGTTTTACGAGTCGCAAGCCTTTTTACATCCGTTTTGATTTTTGAGTCAATTTGAGTCTAATATATTATTAGTACCTTTTCAAAGATGCACCGCTCATTATATTTAAAAATAAGGAATATATTTTATCATAACCTCAACGCCCAAAGAAAAGAACCCTCTCATCAAAAATCGTGCCAAACAAGAATAACCCCTAAAAAAAACTTGCGTTTTTAAGGATAAAATATTACGTTCAAATCATCTCTGTTTATTTTGATAAAAGGACGCAAAATGACTACCGATACAGATTTACAATCCGCCCGCCGGACCATAGACAAAGAAGTTGAAGCTCTCCGCATGATGGAAGACGAATTAAACGGCAACTTAACTCAAGCCTTAGATTTAATGCAAAGCACCAAAGGGCGCGTTATTGTAACCGGAATGGGAAAATCAGGCCACGTCGGCTCTAAAATAGCCGCCACTTTGGCCTCAACCGGCACACCGGCCTTTTTTGTTCACCCCGGAGAAGCCAGCCACGGTGACTTGGGCATGGTAACCGAAAATGATGTCGTTTTGGCCATTTCAAACTCAGGTGAAACCAAAGAACTTTCCGATATTATCACCTATTGCAAACGCTACGGTATTCCGCTCATTGCCATCACCAAAAACCCCAACAGCACTTTGGGACGCACCGGTGATATTTTGCTCAAATTGCCCGATGACGGCGAGGCTTGCCCACTGGGATTAGCGCCGACATCATCCACAACTGCCACAATGGTTTTGGGCGATATTTTAGCTGTTTGCTTGCTGGAACGCAAAGGTTTCTCAAAGATGGACTTCAAACAACGTCACCCGGGCGGAAAATTAGGTTCCTTCCTGCAAAAAGTATCCGACCTCATGCACAAAGGTGACGAAATGCCGTTAGTCTATGACACCGCCTCAATGCAAGAAGCCCTGCTCATGATGACCTCAAAAATGCTTGGCTGCGTCGGTATCATAGATAAAGACAGACATTTACAAGGAATTATCACCGACGGTGACTTAAGACGTTGTCTTTCTCCCGATATGCTCACCAAAAAAGCCGCCGATATTATGACCCATAATCCCAAGACCATAACACCGGATATTTTAGCGGTTGAAGCCGTCAAAGAAATGAACGAAAAGAAAATCACGCAATTATTTGTGATTGATGACAATCGTCCCGTTGGCATTATTCACTTGCATGATTGCCTCAAAGCAGGAGTTGCCTAAGCGTGTTTGACACACAAAAAATAGACGCTTATTTCAACGGAGAAAAAGACTTATCCTCCCCCAAAGAAAGTCCGCTCACACGCCGTGCCAAAATCATGCGTTGGATAAAGATTGCCCTCCCGAGTTTGGCCGCTTTGCTGATTGGCTTGCTGATTGTAATGCCCGGCCTTCAAACCGAGAGCGAACGATTAGCCGTTGACATTACACGTCCCAAAAAAGGCGAACTCGAAAAGCTCCACATGGAACAAACCGCGTTTTATATTACGGATGCCGACAACAAGGTCAACAATTTCAATGCCGATAATATTGATGAAACCGAGCCCGGCTCAAAGCTCCTCAAACTAAAAAACCCCAGCGGCATACTTCCCAATGAGGATAACACCTGGATTAATATTCAATCCCCCGAAGGCTATTATAATCAAAACACATCATTACTGCATTTACTAAAAGGTGTTGAAATTTTTTATAGCAACGGCGCCACCGCAACCAGCGATGAAATGTTTTTTGACTTCAAGCAATCCAAGGCCTACAGTGTCAAACCCACTACGGTTGATGATGAAAACGGGCATATTGAATCTCAAGGATTTGAATATTATCAAGATAAAGATTTGTTGATATTTACGGGCAAAACCCACATCACCATGCCCGAAGAACAATTTAAAGGGAATAACTAATGCGTATCACACTCACATCACTGACTTTATTGTTCACCCTGATTACCGCAGCTCATGCTGAAAACATCCACCTGACAGCAGATGAAAGAGTTGAGTGGTACCGCACGGAGCAAAAGATGGTTGCCGTCGGCAATGCCGTTGCCACCAAACAAGACATGAATGTCCGTGCCGATAAGATGACGGCTTTTTATGAGCAATCTCAAGGCAACAAAGGAACCGACATCAAAGACGTTCACGCCGTCGGCAATGTCATTATGAGTTCGCCATCCGCTAAGGCTTATGGCGATACGCTGGATTATGACCTCCGTAAAGACGAAATGATTTTAAGAGGCACGCCGGTTGCCAAAATTGTCACCACCGACAATAAGACCATCACCGCCACCGACAATATCACCTATTATCCATCTCAAGATAAAGCCATTGCCTTGGGTGATGTGGTAGCAAAAGATCCGGAAAGCACGATTTATTCCAATAAAATGGTAAGTTATTTCACCAAAAACGACCAAGGACAATCCGCGCTTGAAAAGGTAGAAATTTATTCCGACAACAAGCAAGTCAAAATTGTTAACGAGCAGGCGGTTGTTACCGGCGAGTGGGGTGTTTACCTGCCGCAAATCAACAAAGTTCGGCTCTATAATAACGTTGTTATCAATCAAGACGGCAATATATTGCACGGAGATTATGCCGAAACCGACCTCAAAACAGGCATTAGCCGTGTCTTGTCCAACAAGAAAAACGGCAAACGCGTCTCCGGTGTATTTATAGAAAAAGACAAAGAGGAAAAGAAAGCCCAAACACCGCAATCTGCGCCGCAAAAACCGGCTGAAGACACATCCCTCAATCAAAAATCAAAAGCAGAACCTCAATCCAAAACTTGGAATTTAAAAGAATAGACAGGAAACGCCATGAACAAATATGACAAATCTCAGGTCTCCACTTTGGAAGTTTTCAATATCGGAAAGAAATACAAAAATCGTCCGGTATTACGCAATGTTTCCCTCAATGTAAAACGCGGCGAAGCTGTCGGCCTTTTAGGTCCGAACGGTGCCGGCAAAACCACTTGTTTTTATTGCGTTACCGGATTAATCACGCCTGATTACGGCGATGTCCATATTGACGGACATGACATCACCAATTTGCCAATGTATCGTCGCGCACGCATGGGCATCGGCTACTTGCCGCAAGAGGCCTCAATTTTCCGTGCGCTGACGGTTGAAGAAAACATCAAAGCCATTTTGGAAATTGTAATAGACGATGAGAGCCAAAGAGAAAATATGTTAGAAGAACTCCTCTCGGAATTCTCCATTGCCCACCTGCGCAAATCTCCGGCCATAGCCCTCTCGGGTGGTGAGCGCCGCCGTCTGGAAATTGCCCGAGCACTGGCCAGCCAACCCAATTTCATTTTATTGGATGAGCCCTTAGCCGGTATTGACCCGATTGCCGTCGGCGAGATTCGTAACTTGGTGTCACAGTTAAAGCACCGTGGCTTAGGGGTTTTAATTACCGACCACAACGTCCGCGAAACCTTAGACATTACCGACCGCGCCTATATTTTGCACGGCGGAACGGTGCTCATGGAAGGCAACCCCGAAGAAATCGTCAACAATCAAGAAGTTCGCAAAGTCTATCTGGGTGATAACTTCTCTATGTAACAAACAGAGAAGGTAAATTCATGGCAATCACTCCAAAAATAGAAATTAAGCAGTCGCAATCGCTGTTGATGACGCCGCAGCTTCGGCAAGCGATAAATCTTCTGCAAATGAACAATTTGGAGTTAAGCGAGTTGGTCTCTGAGGAGCTCAACAGCAACCCCTTGCTTGAAAGAGAAGACGACCGTATCAATCAATTACCTGATGATACGCAGCCCACCATCAATGATTATGATACCTCTCTAGCCTCTACCCCACAGGAGGATACCCAAGGCAACGACGTTGATTATGATAATAACTTTGAAGATGACTTTGGCAGCGACCGTGCCGGCTATGACGATATTCCGACCGATGCCGATTGGAAAGATTATCACCAACAAAAAGTTGCCAATTCAGATGAAGACTTTGACTATTTTGAACAAAAGCTCGCCGCGCACAAATCATTATACACCTTTTTGGATGAACAAATCGCCCAAAAGTTTAATACGCCCAAAGAGCGGTTGATAGCCTCTCGCCTGATGGAATTTTTAGATGCTGCCGGCTATTTCCGTGGCAACCTTGCCGAAATTGCCGCCAAATTAAACATCCGACAAGAATATCTGCAAACTATTTTAGCCCGACTTCAAACTTGCGAACCCTCCGGAATTTTTGCCACTTCGGTTGCCGAAAGCCTCAAGATTCAGCTGCAAGACAAAGACCGTTATGACCCCTATATGGCCTTTCTATTGGATAATCTGGACTTGGTAGCCGAACACAAATATAAAGAGCTCAAAAAAGCAGGCTCTTTCTCGGATGAAGATTTAAGCGACATGCTCAGCGAATTAAAATCTCTCAATCCCAAGCCCGCCGCCGATTATGACTATGACCTCACCTCCTACGTCATCCCCGATGTCTTTGTCCGCACCAACAAATATGGCGAATATCTTATTGAGCTCAACGCAAAATCTTTGCCCAAAGTTCTGATTAATCATGCGTATTACAGCGAAATCAAGCAATTAAGTTCCCGCAACAAAGAAGCCAAACGCTACCTCAAAGACAAATTAAGCTCTGCCAACTTTTTAATCAAGGCCCTGCACCAAAGAGCCACCACCATTTTGCGGGTCAGTGAGGAAATCGTCAAATTTCAGCGTGATTTTTTTGAAAAAGGCGTAGATTTTCTCAAGCCGATGTTACTGCGCGACATCGCCGAGGAGCTGGAAATGCACGAGAGTACCGTTAGCCGTGTCACAGCCCGCAAATATATGCATACGCCGCGCGGCATTTTCGAGCTAAAATATTTCTTCTCGGGAGCGGCCGGCAGCTATACCGGCGATGAAAACACATCCGTAACCGCCATCAAACACAAGATTAAACAATTAATTGACGAGGAAACGCCGGATAAGATTCTCTCGGACGATATGATTGTTGAACTTTTGGCACGTTTAGGCATCAAAATAGCCCGCCGCACGGTT
Organism: uncultured Alphaproteobacteria bacterium; assembly: GCA_944390035.1. GTDB lineage: Bacteria > Pseudomonadota > Alphaproteobacteria > RF32 > CAG-239 > Scatocola. Next base: position 5,173 of record CALXOP010000052.1, read on the forward strand.
GCCAAATATCGGGAAGGAATGAATATTGCCTCTTCGTCCCAGAGAAAAAGAGAAAAGCGTCGAAATTCTTGATAGTTTCCACAGATGACTTGCTTTTCTAAGAAAGATAATATATATTGACTTTTAGAGAAATATAGAGTTATCTCTCAAAAGAAAAGTTTTAATAATTTAATTTGTAAGGTAAAGATTATGAAAATTACATTGACAGGCAAACAGGTTGATATCGGAGACAGACTCCGCAAACATGTTGAAGAGAATGTTCTTAATTCTGTAAACAAATATTTTCCGGCTCCGATTAGCTGCACTGTAGCATTTTCTAAAGACGGGGATGAATTTGGCGCAGAAGTAACGGTTCACCCGGCAAAAAACATTGTCTTAAAAGGTTCTGGCTCTGCCGGTGATCCTTATACTGCATTTGACAATGCCAATGCACACATTGCCACCCGTTTACGCCGTCACAAAAACAAATTAAATGATCACAAGGGCAAAACCGGATTAGCAGAAATGGCCAACGAAGCCGTATTTCCGCTTCATGAAACTGAAGATGAAATGGACATTGATGAGAGCGCTCCGTTGACAATTGCTGAAACCGAAGCCAACATTCCGGTCTGCACCGTTAGCGAAGCTGTTATGTATATGGATTTGGTCAACGAAGCCGCCATTATGTTCCGTAACAGTTCCAACAATCACATCAGCATGGTATATCGTCGTAAAGACGGTAACATTGGTTGGGTTGAACCCAAAGCTGATAAATAAGCAACTATCATAAGGCATAAAAAAAGATGAGACTTTCCGACATAATGTCCGCAAATTCGATTGTGCTTTCACTCAAAGCCAACAACAAAAGACAATTATTGCAAGAGTTGGCACAAAAAGCATCAGAATTGACGGGAATTAACGATCGCACAATATTTGACACCATACTTGAAAGAGAAAACTTAGGCTCCACCGGTTTTGGCGGCGGGACGGCTTTGCCGCACGGACGTTTAAGCGAGCTGCAACAAGTAGTCGGCTTATTTGTACGGCTGAATTCACCGATAGACTTTGATGCCATCGACAACAAGCCGGTCGATTTGGTCTTTTTACTGTTATCACCGGAAAGTAACGGTGCTGACCATTTAACGGCGCTGGCACAAATCTCTCGTGTTCTGAAAGATGAAGAAACCTGCACCAAGTTAAGGGCGGCAACTTCAAAAGAAGAAATTCAAGCCTTATTAACCAACTAAAAAAAAGCTCCGAAATTTCGGAGCTTTTTTTTAATCTTTAATTCAATGGACGGAAGTTGGCTTCAAATCATTTTGTTTTGCCATCACAAATGCAAATTCCCTATCATCGGTTGCGGCAATTTTTGTTCCGTCAGCGGCACAAATCAACCACATTTCTTTTCCGTCTTTTATATCACTTTTAATAAAAGCCACATCCTCATCATTCCAACAGCGTAACTCTTCTTCAACTTCCGGGGTCAAATTGAGTTGTTGCAAGTCAATCGTATTTTTAGTCATAAAAAAATCCTCAAAAATTTTAAATTTATTAAGATAATACCGCTATATTTATTAAATAATGGCTAACAAAGACCGACGCAACCATGGTGAACGAAAATGTTTTTTAGCTTAAACAAAAAATTTATTTATACGATTTCCTTATTTTTCATAATCATATCGGTAATCTTTCTATATGCATTTTACGTTATCAACTTATCCAAGACCCAAGAAGAGCAAAAATCCGTCATCAGCCGTAATCAGCAATATATTGAAATTTTATACGAAAACATAACTCTGCGTAAAGAACTAGCATCGCTGGAAGCAAATTATCCGCAAATACGATTCAGCAAAAAATTAAAAGAATTAACCAAATCCACCCAGCTCAATGCCAAGCAAGAACAAATTTCGCAAGAACGCCAACGTGCTGATGCGGTTATCAAAAACTATAATGAGCGCTACGAAACTTTAGAAGAAAGTTTTCGAATTATCCTCATCAGTACTCTGCTTTTTTTCTTAGCGATGATTGTTTTATGGCTACTCATCAAATTATGGGTGTTAACCCCGATTGAAAAGCTCTACGAAGCCAGCAATCAAGTTGCCAAAGGAGAATACGGTTCACGCATTCATCAAGACACCAAACACTGCACCTATGATGAATTTGATAATTTAATAGCCACCTTCAACCAAATGCTTGAAAGCATTGAAAACAGCATAGCAGAAATTCACCGAGCCGAATTTTTCTTGCAATCGATTATTGATGCGATACCGGATGGTATTCGTGTTCTAAAAGAAGACGGCACTATTATTCTGGCCAACAAGGAATACTATCGTCAAATTCAATCCTCACAAAATTGCATTGGTCAAAAATGCTACCACTCCTCACAAAAGCAAGATTACCCCTGTTCTTTAAGCCAATTTACCTGCCCTTTGGCAATTTTGAAAGAAGGTAAGACCTCAAACCTTAAATTTATTCAGCAATTTGCCGCATTTCCCAATCATCCGCTGTCAATCAACGCTGCCTATATGATGTTTCGACATAACAAAGAAGCACCACAAAAATACATTGTTGAATCAATCCGTGACCTAAGTGAAGATATTCGTTTTTCACACCAACAAAAGGTTGCCTCTTTAGGCTTTTTATCCACTTCTGTTGCCCACGAAATGAAAAACCACTTAGGGTCCATCCGTATGATTTTGGAAGGACTTATCAACAAATATCATACCCAAGAGAGTGATGAAAAATCTTACCTTGAACTCATCCACAAACAATTAATTGAATGTATTCTCGTCCCCGAAAGACTGTTAAAACTGGCTCAATTCACACCAAACGAACAAGAGCCATACAGCATAAACGAGGGCATTCAAGACATTATTTCCATTCTTGATTATGAAACCAAGAACAACGGCATTACGATTAAATTCAAAAACACGCGCAAAAAGCTGACGGCATTAGGCAATGCCTCGGACTTCAAGATGGTAATTCTCAATTTAATGCAAAACGCCATAAAAGCTATGCCGCAAGGAGGAGAAATAGCAATTCATCTCGCCGAAGACAAAGCCCAAAACCAAGCGCAAATAGCCATCTCCGACACCGGCATCGGCATAGAAAAAGACAAGCTCAGCCACATATTTGAACCGTTTTATTCTCAGGGACACGCCACCCAACACACCGGCACCGGACTGGGGTTAGCCATTGTCAAATCGATTATCGAAAAACAAAACGGCACCATTTCTGTCACCAGTACACCGAGAGTCGGCACCTGTTTTACCATAAAAATACCGCTGCAAAACAAGAAATAATTTGCAAAAATAAAAATTAAGGTTTATACAGAAGGAAATAATTAATCAGAAAAGGAAATTTTATGAGTAAAGAAGAACTGCTTGAACTGACAGGTGAAGTAATAGAAAAACTTCCTAATGCCATGTTTCGGGTAAGATTGGAAAATGGTGTTGAAATATTAGCTCATACCGCCGGAAAAATGCGCAAGTTTAGAATACGTGTTATGGTTGGGGATAAAGTAGATATTGAAATGACACCTTATGACCTTACCAAAGGACGAATTACGTTTCGCCATAAAGAATAATAAAAAGCCTCCCCGAAGGGAGGTTTTTTTTTACTAGATAAACTTAATAGCGGCAAATCCGCCCACCAGGAGCAAAACAAACACCACCGAGAGCATGCCTAAGTTCTTTTCAATATAATCCTTCATGGGCTCGCCGAATTTTTTCAAGAGCCAAGCCACCAGAAAGAACCGTCCGCCTCTGGCCAAAACCGAAGCAATTGTAAACACCAGCAAATCCAAATGCACCACACCACTGGCAATAGTCACAACCTTATATGGGAAAGGCGTTAATCCGGCAGCAAACACAATCCAAGCACCCCATTCATGGTAATATCCCTTAAAGACATCAAACTGTGCCATATAGCCATAAAACTCTAAAATCGGCTTAGCAAGGAGCTCATAACCAAACACACCGATACAATAGCCAAAGCAACCACCTATAACACTGGCCATAGTGGCAAGTCCGGCAATTCTATAAGCTTTTTGAGGAGTTGCCAACACCATGGGAATAAGCATAACATCCGGCGGAATAGGAAAAAATGAGCTTTCCACAAAAGCCACAATAAACAAAAACAACATGGCATATTTTCCGGAAGCTAAGTCCAGCATATAGTCATAAGTTGCATGAATGAAATTATGAATTTTACCACAGGCTTTCGTGAGTATCATTTTCACCCTCTAACAAAATTTAATTTTCTCATAGTAGGATAAACGACAAATCGTCAATGACAAACAAAATCTCCGATTTTCCACATAAAAATTACTTCATCAAAGGATTTTGTTTTTTATAGGCATTCCAGGTATTTTTCAGCAACATAGCCACGGTCATCGGACCAATTCCGCCGGGAACCGGCGAAATATAAGCGGCAACTTCTTTAACTTCATCAAAAGCCACGTCACCGCACAAATGCCCATCCACGCGGTTAATTCCGACATCAATCACGGCCGCGCCTTTTTTAATCCAATCGGCTTTTACCATTTCCGGACAACCGCAAGCCGCCACTAAAATATCTGCTTGTCGGCAAATACTTGGTAAATCGACTGTCTTAGAATGCGTTACCGTAACCGTGCAATCTTGGTTTAAGAGCAAATCAGCCAAAGGACGACCGACAATTTTTGAACGTCCGATAATCACGACATGTTTTCCTCTCAAATCAGCAACATATTGTTTCAGCAAAGCCAATATTCCTTGAGGCGTAGCCGCAACCACAGCTTCCGGACTGTTCATTTGGAGCAAACCGGCATTAAGTGGGCTAAATCCATCCACATCTTTAGAATATTTAATCCACGACAAAACTTCCAACTCATCAAACTGTTTCGGCAAAGGCAACTGCACAATAATTCCGTTAATATCATCATTGTCGTTCAAATCCAAAATTAAATCGCGCAATTCACTTTCGCTTGCCGTATCGGGAACATAGCAAATCCGACATTTCATACCAATTTCTGAGGCCGCTTTGTGTTTGTTGCGCACATAAATCTGACTGGCGGGATTATCCCCGACTTGTACCACCGCCAACAAAGGAGTTGCCTGGCTTGCGGCAATTTCTTCTGCCAAAATTTTGCGAATATTTAAGGCTTCTTGCTTTCCATCCATAATGATTGCCGTCATTTTTCATCTCCCAGTTTTACAAGTTTTTCCAAAATTTGTGCCTCATCAGCCAACAAAAGTTTTTTATAGCGATCGGCCTCGCCGCTAATCAATTCAATTTTGCTCTTTGCCAGTTTCAAGCTTTTAGCGAGCAAATCAATCAGCTCCTTATTGGCTTTTCCTTTTTCCGGCACACTGAGCACCGACACTTTCAAAAATTCCACACCGTCAGCCCCGACAAAACACCCTTTTATTTGCGCGGTTGCGGCATTTGGCGTCAAGCGAACATTAAGAATAATTCCTTTGTCGGTCCGATAAGCAAACATATCTCTTTTCCACAAACTCAAAAAGGAATCCTTACAAGATTCCTTTTTGTAACAATTCCGATTGGCGGCGAATTACATCACCAGTTCAGAAAGTCTGGTAAACAACCGACTGATAAACAGCAAAACCAGCAATAAAATGAACGGTGAAAAATCAAACCCTGAAACCGGCGGAATTTTTTCACCGATTTTCTTATAAACGGGTTGAGTTGCCTTTTCCAAAATCTCCATAGTCTTTTTGGCATATTTGTTGTTGGCTTCCAAAATTTTGAAATAAATCAGCCAGTGCAACACGATTTCGACCACAACCACCTTAAAATACAGGCTGACGACCAAATTAATAATATAGAAAAAAGGTTCTAACAAAGCACCCATAAATTTTCTCCTCAAAAACACAACATTGTTTTAGGTATAAACCAGCTTCTTTAGATACGCAACAAATTTATTAAACTTGTTAAGCGCGCATTAAATTTTCTTCTCTTGCCTGACGTTCCAATGCAGCCTGAATTCCCTCTTTGGTAAGCGCACGTTGTCTTAAGCGTGTTGCATCATATTGCGGAACATCTTTAAGCGGCGGCCGGAGCCCGCGCAAGCGTTCAATACGCGTCCGAATATCTTCCTTTTTGGTTGATACATGCTTTGCCATATAAATAAACTCACCAGGACTTCTGTTATAAGACAGGCTGTGGTCAAAACTAAGCTCTTGAGCATTTCTCTCCGCCACATCTCCGTGCCGAACATCTTCCACCAAGCGCGTATAAAAGCTATACCCCGGCAACATTTCCACATCAAGTTCATGCAGAACGTTCAGCTCTTTGGCCCGCATCCGAAATTCGGCTAATTGGCTTGGCGTCGGACGTTCGCCCATCTCGCGCATAAAGGCTAGCAAACGATAATAATGCAAAGCTCTCTCATACTCGTCTCGTTCAACCTTTTTATCGGCCTCATTGCCGGTAGTTATCAAAATCGAGCTTCTGATTTCTCTTAATTTTTGCAGTTTAAGACGAAGTTCATCAAACTTCACCTTAGCCTCTTTATTACCAAGCTGCATACTTTTATCATACAACCCAAGACAGGTAATCAGCTCTGTTTCGCGTTGGAACGACATATCCACGAAATTATTTTTTTCCAACAAATCTTCTTCCGAAACAAAACCGTCGTTCATATGTTTGATAATTTGTTGTCCTTCATCAATCCAAGTAAAATATTCGTTCATGGTTGATGTTTCGCAGTTAATGCGTTCAATAGACAACGCCTGGTCAAAATAAAACGTATCTTTTTCAATGGCGTCTGCCAGTTCTTCCACAAAAGAAGATAATTTCTTATCATCTTTTCCGTCGTTAACCACTTCATCTTTAGAGGCATAAAGGGCTTTTTGCACCAGATTCATTTTTTCCGAGGTTTTCAGCGCGGAATTTTCACCTCCTAAGGCATTAACCATCACGCTTCTGGGGTTTTGGTGTGTTTTCTGCTCTTGTTGGCGTTGAAAACTTTCCCAAACGGCATTGAGGCGGTTCACGCGTTGCTGATGTTGTTGCAATCTTTCTTCAGAATTTTCCATTATCCAATCCTCACCAGAAATTAAACTTCCTCAAAAATAATTTTTGCTTCTTCAAGCCAAATCAAGCGGTCAATCACCCAGTTACTGATTTGCTCAATTTTTGCCAAATCAACCCCCATCGCCAAACCGACTTTGCCGATAAAGGCAGTCTCGGCATCGGACAGCTCATCATCGGCATGAGCCAAAATGCACATTTCTTTAATCAATTCCAATGCTGCACGGCGGTTATCAATTTTTTTGACTTCGGCCAGAATTTCTTCATCATTATCAATTTTCAAAATTTCATTAACGCGTTTGGTCGAAACCCCGAAAGTCATTGCCACATGCTTAATAAACTCTTTTTCATCATCGTCAAAATGCCCATCTGCCGCTGCCAGACGAGAAAAGGCTTTCAAAAAAGCAATTTTTTGGTCTTCACTAAGATTTTCCACACAATTCATATCCATCTCCAATTGCAAATCGGTCATTTTTACCTCATTAAAAATTAATCATCATTTAGAGCATACTCAAAAAACCGTCTTTTATCAATCAAAAAGCTCACCCAAATAAAAATTTCCGACAAAAAACCGGCAAAAACACAAAAAAGGTTTGAAAAAAATCCGCATATATCCTACACTAAAGGTTAGAACAAAAAACATATTAAGCAAACTAACGGATAAGCAAGTGAGTAAAAAATATTATATTAAAACTTTCGGCTGCCAAATGAACGTATATGATTCAAACCGCATAGCCAACATCTTAAACACTTTGGGTTATGAGGAAGCCCCCACCCCCAAAGCCGCTGACTTAATCATTTTCAACACTTGCCACATCCGTGAAAAAGCAGCCGAGAAAGTCTTTTCCGATTTGGGCCGCATTTATCTGATAAAACAAGAACGTGCCTTAGAAGGGAAAGACACCATCATCGGTGTTGCCGGTTGCGTGGTTCAGGCCGAAGATGAGCAAATTGCCAAACGCGCCCCGTTTGTTGACTTTGCCACCGGACCGCTGACCTACCACCGCCTGCCTGAAATCTTGGCCAAAGTCTATCGCAAAAGAGGTCACAGCATCATAGATACCGAGTTTCCGGCAGAATCAAAGTTTGACTTTTTACCTGAAAACAAATCAACCGGCGGCTGCTCATTTTTAGCCATCCAAGAAGGCTGCAACAATTTTTGCACTTATTGCGTTGTTCCCTACACCCGCGGGGTTGAAACCTCCCGCCCCATTGAGCAAGTTTTAGATGAGGCCAAAAGATTAGTCGCCACCGGCAGCGTCGAAATCAACTTGCTTGGCCAAAACGTCAACTCCTACCACGGAGAGGACGCCTCCGGCAAAGAGCGCAATCTGGCATACCTCTTACGCAAATTAGCTGAGCTTGATGGTCTCAAACGCATCCGTTATACCACTTCTTACCCGGCGGATATGACCGATGATTTAATTGCTTGCCACCATGATTTGGACAAGCTGATGCCCTACTTGCATTTACCGGTTCAGTCCGGCTCTGACAAGATTCTCAAAGCCATGAACCGCCGTCACACCCGAGATGACTACCTGCGTGTCATCGAAAAACTATACCTTGCCAACCCCAAATTGAGAATGTCTTCCGACTTTATTGTTGGTTTTCCCGGAGAAACCGATGAAGATTTCAAGCAAACGCTTGATATTGTCAATCAAGTCAAATACATTCAAGCCTTCTCCTTCAAATACAGCAAACGAGCCGGCACCCCTGCGGCCATTATGCCCAATCAGGTAGAAGAAAAAGTCAAAAAAGAACGGTTGGATATTTTGCAAGACCTATTGTTCTCATATCAAGAAAAATTCAATCTCGCCAGTGTCGGCAAAACCATGCCGGTTTTGTTTGAGCACAAAGGGCGCCACAGCGGACAGCTCATCGGCCGCACCCCTTACATGCAAAATGTGCATGTAGAGATTGCTAAGGAATTTTTAAATAAAATTGTTGATATTAAAATAACCTCCGCAACAGTAAATTCATTGACGGGAGAGCTGGCGGAAACTAACCAAAAAGCGTCATGAAAGGGTGATTACCATGGCAGAAATTAGCTTTGAATTATACAACAACCAACTGGTACAACAACTGGTCGGCCCGCAAGATTCCAACCTCAAGCTGATAGAAAAACTCTTAAACGTCAGCATTAGTTCCTTTGGCAATCAAATCACGATTCAAGGCGGCGGAGCTGCCATTGAGCAAGCCAAAGCCGCGATTGATATGCTCTATTCAAAGGTCAGCAAAGGCATTGATGTCAACGAGCAAGAAGTCAAAGCAGCTGTTCGCATGAGTGATGAAGGCTCTGAAAAAATCACCGACCAAAACTTAAACGACATTGTCCTAAAGACCAAAAAACGCCACATTTACCCGCGTTCGGCCACCCAAGCCAAATATATCCAGGAAATGATGAAAAATGAGTTAGTCTTTGGCCTTGGCCCTGCCGGTACCGGTAAAACCTATCTGGCGGTTGCCTTAGCTGTTTCCATGATGTTGGAAGGCCGAATTGATAAAATCATTTTGTCACGTCCGGCGGTTGAAGCCGGCGAAAACTTAGGTTTCTTGCCCGGCGACTTAAAGGACAAAGTTGACCCATACCTTCGCCCGCTCTATGATGCCTTGTACGAGATGTTACCGGCTGAACAAGTTGATAAAAAATTGGCCATTGGCGAAATTGAGATTGCCCCGCTGGCCTTCATGCGTGGTCGTACCCTCTCTAATGCCTTTGTAATTTTGGATGAGGCGCAAAACACCACCCCGATGCAAATGAAAATGTTTTTAACCCGTTTGGGTGAAAACTCCCGCATGGTTGTCAACGGCGACTTAAGTCAGGTTGACTTGCCGCGCGGTGTTATCTCCGGCTTAAAAGATGCGCTTGATACACTCAAAAACATCACTAACATTTCTTCCGTAACCTTTAGCGCCTCTGACGTTGTCCGCCATGGCCTGGTTGCCAAGATTGTTAAAGCCTATGAAGAAAGAACTCAAAAGCAACAAGCCCATGATTAAACATCAACTTGAAATATCAATTAATGAACCCTTGTGGCAAAAAGTCCTCCCCGAGTTAGAGACCCTCTCCGGGGAGGTCTTTTCGCAAGTATTAGACTATGTCTCCACCCATGAAGAGATAGATTTTTTAGGCTTAAACAAATCCATCAATGTTAATCTGTGCCTCAGCAATGATGCCGAAGTTCATGCCTTAAACAAAGAATTTCGCGGTATGGATAAGCCCACCAATGTCTTATCTTTTGCCAATATTGATGACGATTCTTTTGATGCCTTATGTCAGTCTGAACCAGAAATTGAATTAGGCGACATCATCA
>CALXOP010000053.1 GCA_944390035.1 uncultured Alphaproteobacteria bacterium
CCGCAATCCTCGCACCGGCGCTACCATCAAAATTCCGGCTCGCAATCAACCGAAATTCAAAGCTGGTAAAGTATTGGTTGACTCTGTTAACTAATTATAAGAAAGGATCGGGCGACCGGTCCTTTTATTTTAACAGGGAAATATTATTACTCTCAAAAGCGGGCTGTTCTCAGCTCGCTTTTTTGTGGCGGGAATCTGAGAAAAAAAGTGCTTTATGATAAGCCTCATCAGATAAATATTTATCGAAAATCTGATTTATTGCAAAAATTTTAAGTGGTAATTTCTTGATATAAAATAATTTTATAAAAAAATGTATTTTTTTTGCATTTTTTGCTTGATTAATTTTGGGAGTGAGTATATAAACTATTCTCGTAAATGCGATGGGAGTTTAGCTCAGCTGGAAGAGCATCTCGTTTACACCGAGAGGGTCGGGAGTTCGAACCTCTCAACTCCCACCAATTAAACCGCCTTTCGAGGCGGTTTTTTTTATTGGTGCGGAGTTGCCAATTTGCGTGGCGCAAGGCTTGCGCAAATTGGCAGAGGTTCCGAGCTTTTAATCGTTCGTTTCGCCGTCGTGTCCGACGTCTCACTCACTGCTAAAAACTTTGGGGCAAAGAAAAAACTAAAATCATTTAGTTTTTTCTTTTTGACTCTCTCAACTTCCACCAATTAAAGCCTTGAAATTCAATAAGAATTTTGAGGCTTTTGTTTTATCGGAATATTCAAAAAAGAAAATAGCTAACAAATAGCTAACAATCAAAGAATCTATAATTCAATTTTTCCTTTTTTTTTATTTATTCTTTACTTTTCTTTCGTTTATGTATAGATTCGTATTCGGATAGGGTGATAACCTGTCTGAGGTGTGGTAACCTCTGTTCATGCGCGTCTAATACAGTGTAAAGACGATACTTTTGCACGTCTGAAAGTCTTATGATGACTGGAAGGCGGCAAAATACGCTATTCTAGTCAATATGTCGCACTATCTCGCATGAAATAGTTACCAACTTCCAGTCGCTCTCATCAAGCGGCTTTTTTGTTGGGAAAATGATTATTGTTTGGGAGTGGTGTTGAAATCTCCTCAAGCAATGGTTATGTCCTTACAAAATTTAAGGAATAGAGCTATTGTTTGAGGCGTGGAAAAAGTGCAAGGCGGCGATAATTGCAAAAGGATGTGTCTTTATCCTGAGTTTGATTTTTTGCACTCTTGCTCAAGCTAAAACAGAGATTTATTTTTCGCCCTCAACAGACTGTGAAAATAAGTTGGTAGGCTTGATTGAAAATGCACAATCTTCTATTGATGCCGCGGTTTATTCCATTAACAATGATAATATTGTTGAGGCTTTGAAAAAGGCTCATGACCGCGGAATTAAAATCCGCATCTTAACCGATAAACTCCAGGCTCGAGGAAAAACATCAAAAGTGTATGAACTTTTTCAATATGGGCTCGATGTCAAAGTCAATTCAAAATTTAAAATCGAACATAATAAATTTGCGGTGTTTGATGGTGTGTCTGCCTCAAGCGGATCATATAATTGGACGAATCCGGCAAGCGCAAAAAATAGTGAGAATTGTATCTTCTTTGTGCAAGATAAAAAGATTGCAGAGGTCTATCAAACTCGGTTTGATGAGCTATGGCTTAAAAATTCAAAGGAAAAATCGGATATCTGGTTTAGGCAAAAGTTTTCTTGCTTGCCAACTCTTTATCCGGCATTTTAAGTTCTTTACTTGACAAAATGACAAAAACATACTAAGAAGTGCAATTATATGCTGTACTTTTTGCTTTTTTTCGGGTATGATGCTTTCCGATTTTGATATTAAAGGAAAGATAAGCATTGAAAAAAATTATTTCAGCCGTTGAGGCAGGTCAGCTTATTAAAGATAATTCGTCGATCATGATTGGCGGATTTTTAAAGTGCGGTACGCCTACAAAAGTTATTGAAGAAATTATCAAAAACAAGGTTAAAGGTTTGACTCTTATCGCTAATGATACTTGTTATCCTGACAGTGACCGCGGAAAACTCATTGTAAATCGTTGTGTGAAAAAAGCTATTGTCGCACATATTGGAACGAATCCCGAAACCGGAAGACAGATGAACGCCGGTGAGTTGGAAGTTGAATTGACACCAATGGGAACATTGGTTGAAAAAATTCGGGCGGCAGGGTCCGGTTTGGGCGGTGTGCTCACTCCGACCGGTGTCGGCACCCCAATCGAAGAGGGCAAACAAACAATGATTATTGATGGTAAAAAATATTTGTTTGAAAAGCCCTTGAAAGCTGACGTGGCTCTGATTTACGGAACAAAGGCCGATAAGTTCGGTAATGTGTATTTTGAAGGCACAACACGTAACTTTAATGTGGTGATGTCATCGGCGGCCGATACCGTGATTGTGGAACCTGATGAAATTGTTGAGAATTGTTTGGATCCGAATATGGTAACAATTCCCGGAATCTTTGTGGACTATATTGTAAAATAAGGTGAAAATATGGAACTGAGCAAAGAAAAAACAAGAGAAATTATTGCACGCCGTGTGGCTCAAGA
>CALXOP010000054.1 GCA_944390035.1 uncultured Alphaproteobacteria bacterium
GCAAGGTTTGAGTTTTTCTCAAATCTTTTTTTTATGTTAAAGAGAAGTCAAAGCAGAGGAACACAATGAACAAAAAAACATTAACGGTCAAAAAATTAGACATCAGCCACTTAGCAGACGTTATGCAGTTACAAGAAAAAATCATCCAAGGTCTGCACCCCGATGAACAGCACTTTATTTTGCACCGGACAGCCGAAGATTATATGAAATATTTAGACGGCAAAAGTGACAATATGCTTGGTGTCTTTGATGAAGACAAGCTGATTGCGCAAACCGTTTTCAAACTTCCGCACAATGAAGAGCAACGGGATATGCCTGAGTTCAAATCCGAGATGGAAAATAAAGACCTGGTGATTTATGAAGCCATTTTGGTTGATCCGGCCTATCGGGGCGCGAGTTTAATGAAAAGAATGTTGGAATATATTGAAGCGCACGCCATTGACCAGGGCAGAACTCATGCCATTATCCAAATTGCGGTTGATAATCCGGCCAGTTGGATAAATGCTCTGCACTATGGTATGTCCATCACCAAGGTTGACCTCGATCCGGAAGACAACGCCAAAGTGATTTATCTTGAAAAAGCAATTAGCCACAAACCAAATTCAGCTATTCGGCCGGCTAATAACAATGCCGATGTTTACAGCATGTATTTAGGTGACAATATCCACACCAAGATTCCGACGTTGTTTAATAAAATGCAATATCTGATTCAAAGTGGTTATAAAGGAATTTCACTAAACAAAGAGACCAAGAGTCTGATATGGGAAAAGCCCTCTGTCAGCCGGACAAAATCGCTTGATTTTGCTTGGTTTGCCGACAAAAAGGTCAGCTCTTTATAAAAAAATATCCTTGCATTTTTTTAGAACGCAATATAATATAAAACCAATTTTATATTATATATTTTATTATTAACTAAAAACCAATGCCTTATGAACACGGAAAGATTAAAAAGAACTAGTGAAGTTCTTAATCGTGCAATGAATAGAATGGAAGAGGAAGTCGAGTGGAACAAACAATTTAAGCATGTGGATGACATTCCGATAGTGCTTATCTTGGTAGGTTTTGTACTTTCACTTTTTGATTTATATCCGAGGCTAATAGCAATACTTTGTATTATCGCTGGCCTCATTGTAATTCCGGTCAAAGCCTATATGCTGAAAAAGGCCTTACAGGTGAGTGAACCATGCTTAAAAAAACGTTTGGTGGTAAGTTCTATTAAAGATTTATGTTTGGGAGCGGCAATTGTGCTTCCTGTCGCTATTATTCTTATTGCAGCGATTATGCTTCCTAACCTGAAAACATTGCCGGAGCCTCTTTGTATGGCATGTATTTTAATCTGCGCATCATTTCTGGTCGCAACCATTATTATAAGCGGGTATTGGGTTGTCTTAATATTAAAAAAGTAAATTGAAAAAAAAGCCTGAAGACATTGCGGTCCTCAGGCTTTTGTTGTTACTCGCCCAGATAATACCATTCGGTATTAAGGCTTGCATTTAAGTTTGGCAGCAAAATAAAGCCGTCTTCCGGCGCCGCTAAAACCTCCCCGTCATCATAAATTGCAATTTGTTCACCTTTCTTGATTGGGTCAAGGTGTTTATAATTTTTGCAAAGTTTTCCTTCTTTGGTCTTTAAGACATAACTTTTGAGCTTAATGTGCGTTTTCTTCTTTGCCTCAGGGTGAGGGGCATCAATCATCTCAAATGCCGCTAAGGTAGAAAGGATTGCTCGGTAAGCAATTTCAATCGCTTTCGGCTCTTTGTGATAGCCGCATTCCAAAGTGGTTGCGGTATGAGAGCAAACATGAGCATATTGTTCGGTTGAGCAATCTTGAATAGCGGTATTGTTGCTGTAAATTTCGGGCCAACCTTCTAACACAAAATCCACATCTAAGGCCGAAATAAGTTTTTGATTATATTCATCGGGATAATCACAAAAAGCAAACGGCACATCACCGATGCAGTGCGTTGAGTGCAAATCCAAAGTCAAGCGGTGAGATTTTATAAGTTCGCAAATTTCATTGGCAAGACCTTGCTCATATGTCTGAGGATGAGGGTGGGGGACAATCACCCGATTTAAGTTTTCATCAATACAACGCACATCTTTTTTATAGGCCTCAGGGTTGCAAATCGGCACTAAGGTTAAAGAGCCGTGTGTTAGCTTGAGTTGCCCCGATTGAAATTCTTGAATAACGCGTTGGCAAGCTCTCACGCCGGCAGTCTCATTACCATGAATAGCGGCCAACACCAACAAACTAAGTCCGTCTTTGTTGCTCATAAATTCAAATTTTTCAATCATCTTTTGCCTCCCAGAGAGTATGCGACACAACCCTTAATATTAGTTACTAAATCTAACCATAAAAAGCAAACATTACTTTTGCTCACACAAGCCGCAGTCCGAACAACCGTTACAAATAAGTCGGCTGCCGCACTTTTGGCAGATGGTGCGAAATTTTTTAACATAAACATCACCCGTGCCGAATAAATCGTTTTGAGCAGGGTGTAAATTAAAATTGATAGCTTTCCCCTGATATTGCAAGCCGGACTTAAAGGCCATTTCACTTTGCAACCGCTTGTCTGGCAAATGATAAGTCTTTCCGTCTTTAATAAAATATGTACCGGTTTCAATAAAACAAAACGTCACATCCGCAGCCACACATTCATGATACAAGTCCAACACCCAAGAATATTCCAAAGGTCTGGAACCGTCATAATTTTCGCCGCCGCAAATCACTTGCTCAATAATGCCTTCTTTCAGATAGGGAGCAATACTGACTTTTCCGATAAAAGGGGCCACCATAATTCCTTTGTGCTTAAAAGGCAAAGCAAACAAAATCGGGATTCTCTCATCGGCTCGGGCTTGGTTTTCGCAGGTTACGTTAAAAAACACATTTTCCC
>CALXOP010000055.1 GCA_944390035.1 uncultured Alphaproteobacteria bacterium
TTATTAAGCTCTCAGAAGCGGTTAATGATGAGGCTATGCGGCCAAAAGTCGAAGAAGTGGCTAAAATTTTGCTCGACCAAGCCAAAATTGCCGAAGGGGAGGCTATTCAAGATTCCTCTTTCTATAGTGAAAAAGTCAGCGAGTATATCTTGAAGGCTTTTTAGGGTAATAGTTAATGTTTTGGGACCTCGAGTTATGTAATTCGAGGTCCCTTTTTAATCAAATTTTATTGTTTGAGGGGATAGAATAGCGGAAATTGTTAGGGAGAATCGATATGCTTTATTTGATATGCGGTTTTTTATTCGGGATGCTTATTCCTTATATGGCGCGGCGTTTTGCTAAATTTATGCCGGCAACCGCGGCTTATGCTTTGGTGCGCTTGATTTGGCCGGTAAAAACAGTGTCGGCCGAGAAAAAAAGAAACAATCCGCTCTATCAAAAACTTATCAGTGACTATGTTATGCGTAGTCTCGGCTATGGTATTTTGGTGGCGGCAATCTCTTATGGGGCTTATTGGCAATTTGGGAGTGCGCATTTATGGTGGATGCTCTCCTTTATTTGGATTTTGATGCTGTTGTTTGAGATTGATTATAAGACTTACTTTTTGCCCGATATTCTTACTTTTCCATTGTTGTTGGTTGGGTTTTTATATGCGGTTTTGGTGGGTGGAATCGTAGGCCCTGCAGAAAGCTCTATCGGAGCAGCAGCCGGATATGTGTTGCCTGTGCTCGCCAGCCTTTGCTTGGTTTGGAAAAATAAAGATGTGTTCGGCGGCGGTGATATTAAACTTTTATCGGCTGTCGGGGCTTGGCTCGGTGTGGAAAATTTGCTCTATGTGATTTTGCTTTCTTGCGTGGTTTTTGGTGGCTACGCGCTTTTAACCCGTAAGCGTTCCGGGGCTTTTGGTCCGGCTATTGCAATATCTGCAATAATTGTTGCTTTTTACGCGTAATGAGGTAAAATCTTAAAACAATTAAGTATTTCCAGTTGAGGGTGATGAAGATGATGATGAAAAAAGCTTGGGAAAAAGATAAACGAAAAGTCAAAAAATTGGTCGAAGGCACAAATTTTGACTTGTTTATTTTATCATTGATTTGTATTGATGCCGTGGCTCTCGGCTTTATGACCTCGGAAATTACCAATGTCTTTTTTGACCATGTCTTATTTATTTTAGATAGGTTGTGCATGGCTATCTTCATTATGGAAATGTTGATGAAGATTTATGCTTACGGCAAAGGGTTCTTTAAAAACGGTTGGAATGTGTTTGACTTTGTGATTGTGGCTATTTCTTCCGTACCGTTTGCCAGCTACTTTATTGTTTTGAGAACATTTAGATTGTTTCGCTCGCTCAAGTATGTCAATAAGTTTTCCAGACTGAAATTTATCATTAATACCTTTATTGCCTTGCTTCCAATCTTTGGGGCGATGTTGGCAGTGTTTGCAATCTTCTTTTATGTCTTCTCAATTATTGCCGTTTGTTTGTTTGGTGATATTTTTGTGGAGTTTGCTTCTTTGGGCGATTCAATGTTTACTCTCTTGCAGGTCTTTTCTTTGGATGGATGGGCCGCAAGTATTGCTCGTCCGGTAATGTCGGTCTTCCCACATGCTTGGATTTTCTTTGTGGCTTTCTTGTTTATCTCTTTCTTGATTATTTTGAGCTTTTTGCTCAGCGCAATCGGGGAAGTGGTTCGCAGAGAATTTCAACTAAAATCCAGATTGTAAAATCCATATAAAAACAAAACCCCGGAAGAATTGTTCTTCGGGGTTTTTGTTTTGAAAAGCTATTTTCTTACACTGCGCATTTGACGCAGAGTTTGAAGATGGTTTTGACTGTGTCTTTGGCCTCATCATAGTTAAATTTGTTGGCCAGAAGAGAGTCATTAAAACAAATCATGGTGCGGAACACCATGCAAATGGTCGGGCAATCAACCCCTTGAGAGGTTTGCCGGATGCCGTTTTCATCATCAATTTGCGAGCCCAATATGGCTTTCAACATATTATATTCGGCTTCGGATACTTGAAGCGGAAGGTTGAAACTTTTGTGCTCTTTGCCTATTTCTTCCAGATATTTCAAGGCGATTTTGTAGCCGGTGATGAACGGTGAGTTCGGACTTTCTTTTATCCATCGTTGCAGTTTGGCAATATCATACTTTAACTGCATTTTTGCCAGCAACTTGAATTCATTGTAAGCAATGTGTTTGGGGTCGCTTATGATTTCTTGCTGTTTTTGCGAATCCGAGACAAAAGACCTCATCTCTTGTTCCATCGGTGACTTGCTACCAAAGCGAGTGCGGACCGTGCTGAAATACTGTTCGATTACTTTTTGGCTGAATTTGAGTTTGAAGTTTAAAACCTCAAACATCATGAGTTGTAATTTTTCCATCTCAAATGAAGTTTTAATAGTGAAACATAAAAATAATTAATTGCGTTCTAAAATACGCTTTTTTGTATTTTTGTCAAAAACTTTTTTTCGTGTGATTTTTTTTAAGAAAATTGTCGGGCGTGCTTGACAAGGCCGTTTTTGATACCTAACTAAATGTCAGATGAAAAAAACTTTTGAATTAAACAAAGGAGTTTACTTATGAAAATTAGACCATTACACGACCGCGTCTTGATTAAAAGAGTTGAGGAAGTTACTAAAACTGCCGGCGGTATTATTATTCCGGATACGGCTAAAGAAAAACCAAGCGAAGGTATTGTTGAGGCCGTCGGAAACGGTTTTCGCGCCGAAGACGGAAAAATTATTCCGATGAGTGTGAAAGAAGGCGATAAGGTCTTGTTTGGTAAATGGTCGGGAACCGAAGTTAAAATCGACGGTGAAACCAGATTGATTATGAAAGAATCCGATATTCTCGGCGTAATTGAATAGTTTTTTAATTTTTTAGAATAAGGAAAAGAAAATGGCTGCTAAAGATATTATGTTTGGGACTGACGCCAGAGCTAAAATGCTAAAGGGTGTCGAAACTTTGGCTAAGACTGTTAAAACAACTTTGGGCCCGAAAGGTCGTAATGTTATTTTGGATAAATCTTACGGCGCTCCAAAAATTACTAAAGACGGTGTATCCGTTGCCAAAGAAATTGAATTGGCCGACAAATTTGAAAATATGGGCGCTCAGTTGGTTAAAGAAGTTGCTCAAAAAACAGCCGATAAAGCCGGTGACGGTACAACTACTGCTACCGTTTTGGCTGAAGCTATCATCAGAGAAGGTGTTAAAGCCGTTGCCGCAGGTATGAACCCGATGGATTTGAAACGCGGTATTGATATGGCGGTTGAAGCTGTTGTTGAAGATGTTAAATCTCGTTCTAAAGATATTAAAACTTCTGAAGAAATTGCCCAAGTCGGTACAATTTCTGCTAACGGCGACAGAACAATCGGTGAATATATTGCCCGCGCTATGGAAAAAGTCGGTAACGAAGGCGTTATCACGGTTGAAGATGCTAAAGGTTTGGAAACCGAACTTGAAGTCGTTGAAGGTATGCAATTTGACAGAGGTTACCTCTCTCCTTATTTCATTACCAATCCGGACAAGATGAATTGCGAATTTGAAAATCCGTATATCTTGCTCTATGACCAAAAGATTTCTAACTTGCAACCGTTAATTCCGGTTTTGGAAGCTATTGTTCAATCCGGCAGAGCTTTGTTGATTGTTGCCGAAGATATTGAAGGCGAGGCTTTGGCTACTTTGGTTGTTAACCGTATTCGCGGCGGCTTGAAAGTTTGCGCCGTTAAAGCTCCGGGATTTGGCGACCGTCGTAAAGCCATGTTGCAAGATATTGCTATCTTGACCGGTGGTCAGGTTATTTCTGAAGAATTGGGCATGAAGATTGAAAATGTTACTTTGGATATGTTGGGTTCTGCTAAGAGAATCGAAGTTACCAAAGATGACACCACAATCATTGACGGTGCCGGTGAAAAAGATTTGATTGCCGCTCGTGCTGCTCAAATTCGTAAAGAAATCGAAGAAACCACATCTGATTATGATCGTGAAAAATTGCAAGAAAGATTGGCTAAGATTTCCGGCGGTGTTGCTGTTTTGAAAGTTGGCGGTGCTTCCGAAGTCGAAGTTAAAGAAAAGAAAGACCGCATCGATGATGCTTTGAACGCAACTCGTGCTGCCGTTAAAGAAGGTGTCGTTGCCGGTGGTGGCGTTGCTTTGCTCTATGCCGGTAAAGCTCTGGATAAATTAACTCCGGCTAACCAAGACCAAAAAGTCGGTATCGAAATTATTCGTAAAGCAACCCAAGCTCCTATCCGTCAGATTGTTGAAAATGCCGGATTAGATGGTGCGGTTGTGGCCGGAAAATTGCTCGAAAGCACCGATACCAACTATGGCTTTAATGCTCAAAACGGTGAATATACCGATATGGTTAAGGCCGGTATTATCGACCCGACCAAGGTTGTTCGTACGGCTTTGCAAGATGCTGCTTCTGTCGGCGGCTTGCTGATTACAACCGAAGCCATGGTTACCGAAGCTCCGAAGAAGGAATGCAGCTGCGGTGACGGCGCCGGTGCCGGTATGGGTCCGGGTGCAATGGGCTTCTAATTTAACTGTTTTCCTTTGCAGTGAAAAAACACCTCTGAAAATATCAGGGGTGTTTTTTTAATGCTTAATTTATTCTCTTCTGCTATACTCTTTAGGTGTGAGGGTGTTATGGTTGATTTTAATAATTTAGATGAACTGAAAACTCTGAAAGCCAGAGGTGTGATTGATGATGCTCAGTATGACCAGCTTAAAAGCAAAATTGCTCAGCGGATTATTCGCGGTCGGCGTGAGGGAGCTTATGCTAAAAGCGGTGTTATCTATATTTTATTGGCGTTCTTTTTGGGCACAATCGGAATTCACAATCTGTATGCCGGTTATGCCAAACGCGGGTGGACACAGGCCATTTTGACAATTACTTCTCCTTTGTTTGCTTTTTTGCCTCTGCTTTTGACGGCCGCTTGGGCTTGGGTGGAATTGTTTGTGGTGAACAAAGGTGCTGACGGTGTCTTTTTCAAAGGCTCAAAAGCGGTAATTTGGGGCTTGCGAATCTTATCAATTATCGTGTTCGTTTGGGTGTGGCAAAATGCCGATTTGGTAACCGAATCTTAAGCCTCTGTGTGGCATAGTCTCGCTAAGAAGGTGCATAATGAAAAAACATTTTTATATATTTCGACATGGACAAACTATTTGGAACGCAGAGGGACGTCCGCAAGGGCAACACGAATATCCCGTGCCTTTGACCGTGGTGGGGCAAGAACAAGCGCAAAAATTGGCCGAAAAACTCAAAGACAAAAAAATTAAGCTCATCATCAGTTCGGATTTGTTGCGTGCTCAGCAAACCGGCGAAATTGTGGCTGAAACTCTTAAAACGCCGATTGTGTTTGATAAAAGATTACGTGAAGTTAATTACGGAATCCTCAATGGTCTCTATACTATTGAGCGAGAAGAAGTTTATCCTGATTTCAAAAAATCTTATGAAAACCCAGAAATCCCTTTTCCGGAGGGCGAGAGCTTACGACAAGTGGCTTTTAGGATGATAGATGTGATTAAAGATGCTTGCGCTAAATATTCTTATCGGGCTATCGGTTTGTCTTCTCACGGGCATGCCATAACCTCGTTGATTCAGGAAGTTTTCAGATATCCCGTACAAAGAGTCGAAAATTGCGACTATGTTCATATCACTTATGATTTGGATAAGGATAAATTTGAAGGAATTGAACTCCCACCGAAAAGAGAAATTTATAAGCCGATTATTCCAAACTATTAGTAAAAACAAATCGTTAGCTTCTTTGCGGGGCGAGCTTTGCAAAAAAAATAAAAAAAATCAAAATTTATGCTTGCATTTTTTTTTGAATATGATAATTAATATCTCGTTCTAGTTCATGCGGGCGTAGCTCAGGGGTAGAGCGCAACCTTGCCAAGGTTGATGTCGAGGGTTCGAATCCCTTCACCCGCTCCATTTTCAAACCTCCCTTTGTGGAGGTTTTGTTGTATCAGGGTGAAGTAAACGCGGCGCGTTTAATCGCAGGACTTAGCTGTTTGGGCTCGGTTGCCCCGAAGTCGCGATGCTTTCTTCTTGCAGTGTTTAATCTTTGAGGCTTATGAATATATTTAATGCGGCGCGTTTAATCGCAAGACTTAGCTGTTTGGGCTCGGTTGCCTCGACGTCGCGATGCTTTCTTCTTGCTGTGCTTAATCTTCGAGGCTTATGAATATATTTAATGCGGCGCGTTTAATCGCAAAACTTAGCAGTTTGGGCTAGGTTGCCCCGACATCGCGATGCTTTCTTCTTGCAGTGTTTAATCTTTGAGGCTTATGAATATATTTAATGCGGCGCGTTTAATCGCAAAATTTAATAGGCTTGAGAGGTCATCTCAAACCCGTTAAATTTATAGGGTGCTTATTTCTTTTTCTTGTCTTTAATTTTTTTGGTAAATTTTAATCCAAAAATGGTGATTGTTTTATATTTTATTCCATCAATTCTTTTGTTTTTGATTGAAAAAATAGTTTGCAAAATTTTATGCTCTTTTTTTGTTTTCTTTATTTCTGGTGGAAATTTCTCTTTTACAAAATCTTCAAATTCGGTACAAATTAAAACATCCCAAAAATCTCTATTTCGACAACTGAGTTTTTTCCATGGTTTGCCTGCAATGTAGTGTAAAATAAGAGGTTTAATTTTTAGCAGGTTGGGGTGCTTTTGGTGAATTAAAAATTCTAGGTCTGGCATAAAGTTGTATTTGTAATCTAAAACCTTAAAATTATTTTGGAAGATTATGTTAAATACGTCTTGGTCAGGGGCATTGAGTTTGTCATGTAATTTGACAGTCATGTTGACGAGTTGCTCAGTGTAGTTGTTTTCTTGAAATTTTTTTAAATCTATCAGGAGCATTCCTGAATTAAAGTATTGGTCCTTTCCGGCATATTCAGGATAGATGTTTTCCTTTAGATATATATAATTGCTGGCGAAATCTTCTAAAACGGCACCTAATGGGTATTGTCCCAAATCTTGTTCATAGAGTTCTTTAATGTCTCCTTTGATAATCATATCAGAATCGAGATAAATAACCTTTTGGCGACCTTTTATCATTTCAGGAATAAAATACCGAGCAAAAGCTGTGGTTGTGTAGTGGGCTACATCCGGAAATTTTGAGAGATTATAATTTGAAGTGTCATGAAATGTGATTTTTTTGTTTTGAAATCTTTCTAAAGATTTTAAGAGTTTTTCTTTACTTTGGGTTGATATTTTGTTGTCTAAAATGTGAAAATCTATTAATTCAGAAGTGTTCTCTAGTACAGAAAACATAGTCGTGGTCAGAAACGGAGCATAATTATCATCCGAGGCTAGAAATATGGGGATTTGTATGGAGTTTTTGTTGTTGTGATATTTGTAGTTATGAAGTTCTGCTTTTATGGATTTATTTTCATTGATAATGTTTTTATATTCTTCAGTATCGTTTGTATGTTGCGGTGTCATTGATAATAATCCTCATGCAATTGGAGATGTATTATCAAAGACTAAATATAATTTATAGTCAATCTTTTTTTGTTTACGGAATGTACGTGTAAAGTTTGTATTGAGCAGTTTTGTTGGTTTGTTTAATGCTTGTCATAAAAATAAAAACCCTGAAAATCTTCAGGGCTTGTCTAATGGGTATTGTGCTTTGCTTAAAATAAAAATCTTACACCACCGGAAAATTCACTTATGCCATCATAGAAGTCGGTTTCGCCGGTATTAAGGGAGGTATAGTGAAACATGCCGCGCAAGGCTATGTGCGGGATTATTTCATATTGTAATCCGATACCAAAACGGGGGCCGGAGACACTTTGCTCAAAATTCCAGCCATTGGGTTGTTTTACTTTGAAGGTATATTCTGCCAGACCTAATGAAACAATTAATGAAAAATTTTCAGTCAATGGGGCTTCGCCGACAAGATCTGCACCGTAGCCTGAAAGTTTTGATTTATAGTCAAACTGGTTGCTGGCTTCGTCAGAAAATAAATACCAGACTTCCAGTCCAATGCCATAAGAACTAAACCCGATGACAGGGGCTACTCCGTTATAGCCATCATCCATTTTATATATGGTGTCATTTTTGTACTTTATGTCAGAATAAACATAGTCCGCGCCAATGTATATTTTGGAGCGGTCACTGTAAGCATAAGTGTTGTTTATGGCACTTATGCTAAATAAAAGGGATAAAATTGTAATGAGTATTTGTTTTTTCATTGGTATTTCTCAAAAAAACTTTTTGTTAAATTTGTCCACATTATAGACAAATTAGCTAAAAGGTCAAGAAATATTTTTGCCGACACGTTGTTTTTTCTGATTATATTATATATATTAATGCTTAATATTGTGTTTATGGGAGAAAATCTATGGTTGCTTGTTGGGATGAAGTGATTGAAAAAAGACGTTCAATTTATGATTTGGGTAAAAAAGAGGTTATTCCGCAGGAAAAACTCATTAATTTGGTCAAACATAAAGTTATGCATTGTCCGAGTGCTTTTAACTCGCAGTCGGCCAGAGCCGTTGTTTTGTTGGGAGAGTCTCATTTGAAATTGTGGGGGCTGGTTTATAATGCTTTGCGTGAAATTGTGCCGGCAAATAAATTTGCGCCAACGGAAGCAAAAATTAAGAGTTTTGCCAATGGATATGCAACAATTTTGTTTTTTGAAGATGAGGCGGTGATTAGTTCTTTGGAGAAAAAGTATCCGCCTTATGCGCAAAATTTTCCAATCTGGGCTCAACAATCTAACGGAATGTTGCAATATATGGTTTGGACGGCCATAGAGGCTGAAGGTGCGGGAGCTAGTTTGCAACATTATAATGAACTGATTGAAGAGCAGGTGAAAGATGAGTGGGGGTTGCCGCAATCTTGGAAATTGATTGCGCAAATGCCGGTGGGAAGTGTGGAAACGTCGGCAGATGTCAAATCTTTTGAAAATATTGAAAAAAGAGTGAAAGTCTTTAAATAATACTTGCCAAATCTCAAACTTCATTTTACAAATAGCTCTCATGGAGAGATGGCAGAGTGGTCGAATGCGGTTGACTCGAAATCAATTGTACTCTTTACGGGTACCGGGAGTTCGAATCTCCCTCTCTCCGCCATACACCAAAGCCTCGCAAAATGCGGGGCTTTGATGTATGTTGAGGAGTGATGAGGTTCGAACTCCCGGATAAGGGAGTTTGACAAGGAGGAGCAGGCGAGACGGAGTATCGCCGCACTTGCGACGACGCAGCGCGTTAAGAAAACTTGAAAAGTTTTTAGCAATCTCCCTCTCTCCGCCAGTTTTTTTGAAAGGACGCTTATAACAGCGTCATTTTTTGTATCCGGCGGTATTGCGGGCTTTGCCGGAGGTTGACTTTGCTAAATTGACTAAGGTATGCTCATTTAAAATCAAAAAACGCAAATAATTGAATAATGAAGAATGGAATAGTATGTATTTCATTGTTGACTAACAAATTACCTTGTATTAAATTACAAGCAATTGCTGTTGTGTGTATTCTATTATTGTCTATGATTTTGCGTGTATTTTATTACAAGGAAAGTTAGATGAATAATTTTTTATTAAAAAAATTTCCAGATATTTTGGAAGATATTCCTGATCAATACGATACCAATATGGCGGAAAAACATTTATATAAATATGACGGGATGGTAGAATTTGTATATTCTCCGGAAATATTAACGACTATTCTTTTTTATCAAGAATCAGTTATGTCATCCAGATTGGAAGGAACCGTTGCAACAATAACAGACATTTTAAATTATAAGGTTGGTAAAGATGTTTCGGAAAAGATAGAAGGAGATGCTACTGAAATTGAAAATTATAAAGATGCCTTAGGTTATTGTGTTAAAGAAGCTGAACGAAACAATTTTGAGATATCGAATTCTCTTATAAAAAGTATTCAATTTATAATTTTAGACAACTCAAGAGGAACGGATAAGCTAAAAGGAAAGTTCAAAGAGAGGCAAAATTATATTGGCAATAAATATGACAGAGAAATTACATATACACCTGTATCGTATCTGCATACAGAGGAATATATGAACAATTTAATGGACTTTATTAACGGGAAAGATAATCTCAATCCTCTGGTAAAGGTAGCAATTGTTCATGCGTATTTTGAGCTTATTCACCCGTTTGAAGATGGAAACGGGCGTGTGGGCAGAATCTTAATTCCTATCTTATTAAAAAAATATAATATTCTATCAACTCCTTACTTTTATATAAGTTATTATCTATCTAAAAATAGAAGTTTATATATTTCATCTTTAGAAGCTATTTCCAGAAATAATGACTGGAATACTTGGATATCGTTTTTCATTAATGCGATTAATCAACAAACCGAAATTTTGATCAAAATGCTCAGGAGATTAAAAGAGATAAGAATGCAAGCAGAGGATAAGATTAATGAACTTAAAACTCAATTTTCGATTAAAATTTTGAATTTCTTGTTTAAACGAATAAAATTTACGACTGTAAAATTTATTGAAGAAACAGGTATTAATGCGAATACAGCCCGTGTACTATTAAAACAAATGGAGGAGAAAGGAATTGTTGATATAGAGGAAAAAGGGAGTGGGCAAAGTCCTTCAATTTATCGCTTTAGAGATTTGTATTTTATGGTAGAAGAAATTTCAGAATGATACTACTTTTTAGTATGTCCAATACCGTTGGAATTTACAACTCCGCCATACACCAAAGCCTCGCAAAATGCGGGGCTTTTAATTTTTTTTTGAACTTTTTTTGCGTTGCTCTCGTTTATAATTATGTGTTGGGTTAAATGCTTATTAAAGTTTTGAATTTACAATGATTGATTGCAATAAGGTTATTTAGTTGAGTATTAAAAATGAAAACATTTGCCAGTCTTATAAGAAATAATAAAAAACTGTTTTTGCTGTTAATGGCATTGCTTGCCGGTGCGTTGTT